>JBQCEI010000073.1:0-6861 GCA_051960375.1 Aureliella sp.
CTGCTTTCTTCAGGACCAAAGGTCCGCGATTCCTTAGCCCAGGCCAGGGGCCTGGGATCCGCGGACAGCACTCGGACGCACGTCCTTATGGGGCGCGACGCGCGCTGCCAGCATGGATTATCGCGACCCTTCAGGCCGCATCTCGGGGTCGGACCGACTGCCCCAGCCCGCCGGGCTGGGCTAAGGGATCGCGGACCGTTTGTCCGCAATGACCTGACGCCTGATGCCTGACGCCTCACTCTGAAGCCTGACGCCTAGCCTGAAGCCTCACTCTTCACCGGCACGTCGCCAAAGTTATGCACTTCTTCACAGATGCGCCGCAATACCGCTTCCAGGTCGCCGCCGGCTTGCTCGAAGCGTTCGGGATTGATCGCCAGCGGGGCGCCGATGACGACCAGCGGCGCGCCGTAGGCGGGAGTTTGAATCGCTTGTTCGATCGACAGCCCGCCGACGGCTTGGACAGGAACGCTGACCGCGCCGACGACTTCGCGAAGCTGATCGAGCGGCGTCGGAGGCTTCTCGCCACGAGCGGCGATGCCGCGGCGTTCGTCGTAGCCAA
Source organism: Aureliella sp. (assembly GCA_051960375.1). Taxonomy (GTDB): domain Bacteria; phylum Planctomycetota; class Planctomycetia; order Pirellulales; family Pirellulaceae; genus Aureliella. The sequence goes on from JBQCEI010000073.1 coordinate 560, forward strand.
TGTGATGGATGACGTAACCGCAACCGGCATCCTCGAGCAGCTTGGCGCCGGCGACCATATCGGGGCAACCCAAGTTGTCGCCCATCACGCCGATGCCGTAGTCCTGTCCGGCTTTGACCACTACGCGAAGCGTTTCGAGGTGCGCCCGCGCCATCACGACCACGTGCGTCGCTCCCGCCTTGGCCATCATCTCGGCTTCGAGATAACCGCCGTCCATCGTTTTTAAGTCGGCGACGATCGGCACGTCGGGAAACCGAGCCCGCAGTTCGCGCACGGCTCGCAGACCTTGAGCGAGAATGAGCGGCGTGCCCGCCTCGAGCCAATCGACGCCCGCTCGCCGAGCCAGTTCGGCCGTTTCAATGGCCTCTTCGAGAGTAGTAACATCGAGGGAAATTTGTACGATCGGTCTCAAGGGGAGGAACTCCAGGTCTCTAGCTGTCCGGTTACTTGCCGCAAAGTATGGGCTGTCCGCCCGGCGGCGTGATTATACGCTTCTTCTCTTGGTGTCTTCGTGTCTTTGTGGTTACTCTTTCCTGCCGCTGACAAGACGCCGGGTAGCCGAACCACGAAGACACAAAGACTCTAAGAAGACCCCAATAGATTACCAAGAGAAAGTCCGTTTATGGGCAATGGTAAAACGCGCCGCAAACGCAGATCGCTCTATGTCCGGCGGCGCAGCAAGCCGGGCACGGCTCCAGGAACGATCCAGACCGATCCCAACGCAGAAGCCACCCGCATTCGCGTGATGGCTTACACCGCCAGTGGCTTGCATGAGCGCGAGCTTCAAGCGGCGGAGCAGCTCAAACCGTTCCTGCAGCAGTGGCCGGTCGTCTGGGTCGATGTCTCGGGACTCGGCACGGCCGAGACGATCACCGCCCTCGGGGAACTGTTCGGCCTGCACTCCTTGGCGATGGAAGATGTGGTCAACGTGCATCAGCGGGCCAAGCTCGAGAAGTACGAAGACTATGTGTTCATCGTTGCTCGCATGTGCAACCCGCACGACTATGCGGCGACCGAACAGATCAGCATGTTTCTCAAACCGGGCGTGCTGATCACTTTTCAAGAACGCGCGGGTGATTGCTGGGATCCAGTCCGCGATCGCCTGCGGCAAGCCCGCGGTCGCATTCGCAGCGTCCAAGCCGATTATCTCGCGTACCAGCTAATCGACTCGATCGTCGACAGCTACTTTCCGCTGGTCGATGAACTGAGCGATCAACTCGATGCGCTCGACGAAGCGGTCACCGCTCGCGCGAACACCTGGCAGATGCATCGCGTGCACGAGCTGCGCGGCCACTTGCTGGCCATGCGGCGAGCGATTCGGCCGCATCGCGAAATGATCAACGAGTTATCGCGCGACGATGTGCTGCTGATCAATCCCGAGACGCGCCTGTTCTTCCGCGACTGCTATGACCACGTCATCCAAGTCATCGACCTGGTCGACACGTACCGCGAACTGACGGCCGACGTCCGCGACTTTTATCTCTCGTCGGTCAGCAATCGCATGAACGAAATCATGAAGGTGCTGACGATCATCGCGACGATTTTCATGCCGATGAGTTTTATCGCCAGCCTCTACGGCATGAACTTCAACACCCAGTCGCCATGGAACATGCCCGAGCTGAACTGGTACTTCGGTTACCCGATGGCCCTCTCGGCCATGGCGATGACCGCCATCGGTTTTCTGTGGTACTTCAAACACAAGGGCTGGATCTTCTCGCGGTGAGAATGGTCTTGAGTCGCGAACCCAACTCTCTTCCTGCCTCCCCCTCGCCCCGCTTCGGGGAGAGCGGCCGGGGGGTGAGGAGCTGGAGCGGGGACGTGCTTTGAAGCCAGCGCAATTCTTGTAACCCGACGCGTAAGCGAGGGACGAACCTGCCACAGCGGCCTGCCGAACCTTGTTTCCTTTGGCGACAATCAGGGCCTCGCCAACGAAATTGACCCGCGCAAACCAGGGAGCAATGTCTGCCTTTACGGCGGTGCGTCCCTCGCTTACGCGTCGGGTTACAAGACAAGACGAGCACGAGCACGAGCACGAGCACGAGGGGGAAACACGGGTGGAGGTGACAAGTTCTTCCCCCGTGAGATTTTTTGCTCTTGCTCGCTTGGGCCGCTTCTGCGATAGCGAACAACGGAAACAAGTAACGTCCCACCGAAACCGCAACAGCCCGCTTCAGCGATGCCAGGCAAGACCAGCAAGATCCAACTCGAGGCAGCCTTTGCCAAGCGCGAGCTGGCCGGCCGGCGCACGCGTCTGCTGCCCGGCGGCTGGTGGCTTTGGTGCTTGCTCGGACTCGGGCTGGGAGCGAGCCTCTGGTTCGGCGGCCGCCATTACTTGCGCAGCGAGCTCGTGCTGCAACTGACTTCCGCCGAGTCCGACGCAGACGCACTGGCCTCGATCGATGCGCTGATGCGGCTCGATGGCGACGCAGCGGTCGATGTCTCGCGAGCGCTGGCCCATCCCGACTTCGTCGTCGCCCATGCAGCCTATCGAGCACTCAACGAACAGATCGATGCTTGGGCCAAACTCGATTCGGCCGAGCGCACCGAGCGCATGGCGCTGCTCGCCAGCCAGCTGGAACGCGTGCCGAATGATTGCGATCAAGACCATCGCATTCTGGTGACCGGTTTGGCTTCGCGCCTCTATGCCGATGCGCTGAGCAGCCGCGACGCCGGCGCCGGCGATCTACCTGATCGCTGCAAACGCATCATGGAACGCAAAGCCATCGGCAGCGCGATCAGCAGCGCCAATGCGCAGCTGAGCGATGCCGCATCCGCACTGCCCGCCGATGGCGGATTGGCACCGATTGAAACTTCGTTGAGCGACCTGCAGCCCGGCTTCACCACAGGCGGCTCCGTGCCGGCGCCGTTGCCTCCGATCGAAAGCGCACGCGCTCAAACCGATGCCCAGTCGAGCATTCATTCACTCAGCGGCCAGCAAGCAGCCATGCCGCTCGAGCCAGCTCCAGCGCTCGCTGCGAGCGAAATGCCGCGATTGTCGTCTACGAGCGATGAGCGAACGCATTTCGATGCGGCCCGCGTTCACCTGACCGGAGCCTCCTCGCGCCAAGCGACGCTCGTCGATCGCTCGGCTGCGATGACGCTCAGCGATTCGACAAGCTCGCCGCCGCTTGCCGTCGACGGCAGTTCGCGCACGCGAGAACAGCCCGCTGAAGAACCGCGCGATCAGAAGCTGCATGCGGCGGAACCGTTCGATGCATCCGGCCTCGATGAGCCCCCAAGCATCGATGCTCAACCGATCGAAGATGGAGTTGAATCTGCGAGCGATCCGCTCAGCGGCGATGTGCTCACCAGCGAAGCAGCGCAAACGCTGGCCGGTATCGACAAGTTGCCGATCGACCAGCTGGTGCGTCTGCTGGCGAGCGCGCAGCCGCAAGTGACTCAAGCCGCTGCGTTGGCCCTGCGTCGCAAGGGAATGAGCGACGACAAACTCGACTTGGCGATGCAGCTGGCGGTCGGTTCATCGGCCCAGCGGCTCGAATTGCTCCAGTCGCTCGGCGAGCGCACCGATCTCGATCCGCGGCCGTGGCTGCTGTGGATGGCCGCCGACGGCGACGAGCCGGTGCGCGAGCAAGCCATCGGCATGCTCGCCCCGCTGCTCGACACCGAAGTGCGTCGGCAGCTTCGCCTCTTGCTCAGCCAAGAACGCGACGAACGGATCGCACAGACCATTCGCCGCGTGCTGGTGCGCTAAAAGTTTTTTACCGCGGAGGACGTGGAGAGCGCGGAGAAGACGCTTTAGTACGCGAACTGCTCTTCGGTCTCGGCTGCTGGCGGTTCTTCGGCGGCAGGAGTAGCGATCTGACGAATCGTCTTCTCTTGCACTTCCTTGAGCAACTTGGCCATCGCTTGCTCAAACGGCATCGAACCGAGGTCTCCCTCGATGCGATCGCGAACCGCTACTGAGCCGGTTTCGGCTTCCTTCGGTCCGACGACGAGCATGTAAGGAATCAGCTCGAGCTGAGCATCGCGAATCTTGGCCTGCACTTTCGCGCCGCGCAGGTCGGTCGTCACTCGCATGCCGGCGGCGGCCAGGCGGCGCTCGATATCAAGCGCGTACTCGTTGCTCTTTTCGCTCAACGGCAGCACGCGAACTTGTTCCGGTGCGAGCCACAACGGGAAGGCGCCGGCGAAGTGTTCGATGAGCATGCCGACGAAGCGCTCCATCGAGCCGAACGGCGCGCGGTGAATCATCACCGGGCGATGGGTATGGTTGTCGGCGCCGACGTATTCGAGCTGGAAGCGTTCGGGCAAGTTATAGTCGAGCTGGACGGTCCCGAGCTGCCACTGGCGGCCGATGCAGTCGCGGACCATGAAGTCGGCCTTCGGACCATAGAAGGCCGCTTCGCCTTCGACCGCTTGGAAATTCAGCCCCGACTCTTCGAGCACGCGGCGCAGAGCGTTTTCAGCCTTCTGCCAGTTCTCTTCGCTGCCGACGTACTTGTCGCTCTTGGGATCGCGCAGCGAGAGTTGGACGCGGTAGTCGTTGAGGCCGACGCTCTCGAGCACGAAGCGGGTCAGCTCGATCGTCTTGCGGAACTCTTCTTCGACCTGATCCTGAGTGCAGAAGATGTGAGCGTCGTCTTGAGTCAGACCGCGAACGCGGAGCATGCCGTTCAGCTCGCCAGTTTGTTCGTAGCGATAAACGGTGCCGAACTCCATCAGCCGCAGCGGCAGTTGTTTGTAGCTGCGCTGCTGAGCCTTGAATATCTGGCAATGATGCGGGCAGTTCATCGGCTTGACCAGATAGCGCTCGTGCTGCCGCTGCCAAGCCTTGAGCGCCGCGACGCGATCCTCGACCGAGCCGCCGGCCGGATAATCGGGCAGGTCGCAGCCGAGCACGTGCGCCGCGCCGATCAATTGCTGCTCGTCGTCGGCCGAGAGCCCTTCTTCCGACTGCAAGCGATTGATCCAGGCATCGACCAGTCCGCCGGCCTGAGCGACGAACAGCGGCGGGAACTGGCTATCGCGGTAATACGGAAAGTGCCCGCTGGTCTCATACAGTTCGACGCGCCCCAGATGCGGGCTGTAGACCGGTTCGTATCCGCGTCGCAAGAGTTCTTGTCGCAGGAAATCTTCGAGGATCACGCGGATGCGGGCTCCCTTGGGCAACCACAAACAGAGTCCCTGACCGACTTCGGGATTGATCTGGAAGAGTCCCATCTTCTTGCCGAGCACGCGGTGATCGCGGCGGCGAGCTTCTTCGAGCTGGGTGATGTAGCTCTGCAGATCTTTCTGGCTGAACCAGGCGGTGCCGTACAAGCGCTGCAGCTGTTTGCCGCTGGCATCGCCTTTCCAGTACGCGCCAGCGACGCTCAGCAGTTTGAAGGCTTTGATCTTGCCGGCGTTCGGAATGTGCGGTCCGCGGCAGAGGTCGACGAATTCGCCTTGGCGATAGAAGCCGAGTTTTTCGTGGTCGGCCAGACCGGTTTGAATGTGCTCGACTTTCAAATCCTGGTCGAGCGCCTGGCAGAGCTCGATCGCTTCCTGGCGTCCGAGCGAGAACTGCTCGAACGGCTCGGCCTCTTCGATGATCTTGGCCATTTCGGCTTCGATGGCCGGAAAATCTTCTTCGGTGAGGCGTTTGTCGAGTTCGAAATCGTAATAGAAACCGTTGGCGATGGTCGGGCCGAAGGCGAGCGAAACGCCGTTGTAGAGACGCATTACGGCGCGAGCCATCACGTGGGCGCACGAGTGCCTCAGCACGCCGAGAGCTTCCGGATCGCGATCGGTCAGCAGTTTCAGCGGGATCGGCGAAGTGCCGAACTCTTTCAGCGGTCGAGTGGCATCGACGACGCGATCGCCGACCTTGGCCGCGACGACGGCGCTGGCTAGGCGAGCGCCGATTTTCTGGGCGACATCCATCGCGGTGGCGTTGTCGGGATATTCGACGAGCGAACCGTCAGGCAATTGAACTTGCAGCATACCGGCGCAGGCCTCCTGCTCTCAGTCAAAGAGACTACGACGGTATCTTCCGGCCGACCGCCTGGCGGCCAAGCTGCCGTCACAAAGGGCAGCTCGTGCGAGGTGTCAGGATGGCCCAGCGCCGCAAAAAAGACAAGAGGAGCTACGGGGCTTGAAGCCTGTCGAACTCATCAGCCGGCACATGCCATCGCCCCGGAGGGGCCGGCGTCAGTAGCCCGGGGCGGAAGCCCCGGGAATTTGAGAGCGCGTGCATCGTGCGCCCCGGCGGGGCCGGCGTAGCGGCGCCGCACGGACTACGCCGGCCCCGCCCCGGGGGTATAGGGCATGGGTGTGGGTCGTTCCCGGGGGTGCCCCCCCGG
>JBQCEI010000074.1:0-3899 GCA_051960375.1 Aureliella sp.
TGCGGCGTGCGCTTGTCTCTGATGGAAAAAGCCTTTAAGGCGACGCTGGTGGGGCCTGTAGCTCAATGGTTAGAGCCGGCGGCTCATAACCGCTTGGTTGGGGGTTCGAGTCCCTCCGGGCCCACCAGTCATTCCCGCGCCCTTGACGGATTTGCCTAAGTCTCAGAATAGCCGCGACATTTCCGAGGGTTAGCTGCCGGGATTCGCGAACGTTTGGAGAAAAGACGCGGATTTCGTGCCAGTCGGCGCCAGAAAGGCGCTCTCGTCTCTACTGGCCATTTTTCGCGTCCAAACGTTTGAAGTTGCGATGGTCCAGCATCAAGCTGATAGTGGCCCGTTCGGCTAGATGCCGAAAAGGTTCGATTGCTCTGCCCACGAACACGGTAAACCCGAAATGCGGGACAGCCGCTGGGCAGTTAGCTCGACCGGCTGCTTGCCAGCGAGGATCGTTTCTAAGATCTTTGGTGACAGGAAGGCGAGCGGCAGAGTCCGGCTGACCTCGGACAGCAAGGTACCGTGAGCATCCGCGACTTCGGAAAGCGACATACATCGGCCGGACGCCAGATCTCTGAGGTAGTCATGGGATCGGGCGATAAGGGCGATCAAATTCGCGTCCGGCCGTCCCTCTGAGGAGCATCCATCGATAAACGTCATTCTGGTTTCCACACCGCGGCGGCGCAACGACATCGGACAGATGATGGAACCGATATCGCTGAAACGATCAGCTGCGGCGATTATCTGACCACCGCTGATAAAGCTTGCAAGACCAGATCGGCAGATTCGGATGTTCAGTGCAGCGGGTTGAAGGTCTATCCGCTGGATGATCTTGCTCAGGATTGAACGCTTTTCGGTTGGCGTTTGCTGATGCCATTTGGCAGCAATCTCGGATGCCTGGTTGATTGCGCTTCTGAGTGCAGCTGCGCTGATCAGGTCTGCTATCAAGTCGGTCAACGCTGGTGCATTGAGTAATCGCTGAAGTAGGGCGGCTTCAACCGTTGACTCCAGTTCCCCAGCAGGCAATCGCCATCCGTCACGATTGTTGCGCCGCTCTTCGCTGAAGGCTTTCGACACGTAGTATCGGTAGCGCTTGCCCTTCTTGTTCGCATGCACCGGCCGCAAGCGATCGCCGGCCTCATCAAAGACAAGCCCAGTCAGCAGATGTCGACCAGCGGCGTTGGTTCTACTCTCGCGACGAGGCGCTTGACTGGCAAGGAGCGCCTGGGCGCGATCGAAAATATCTCGTTCCAGGAGGGGATTATGCTCACCATCGTAGACACAGTCGCGATGCTTGATCTTGCCGATGTAAATTGGGTTGGCGAGCAGGTGGTAGAGGTTGCCACGCCCAAACGGCTTGCCTCGACGTTTTTGTTGCCCGACCTTTTCAGTCAAACCCGATGCCAATGCCTCTTCGGAGAGCGCCCTGACTGACTGCAGTTCCAGATAGCGATGGAACAGATGTCGGACGGTTGCCGCCTCAATGGGTTCGATCACCAGCTTTCGATTCTCAACCTTGTAGCCGAGCGGCACCACGCCTCCCATCCACATGCCTTTCTTCTTCGAGGCAGCAGTCTTGTCGCGGATGCGCTCGGCGGTGACCTCGCGCTCGAACTGGGCAAATGATAGCAGAACGTTGAGCGTCAGCCTTCCCATCGAAGTGGTGGTGTTGAACTGCTGCGTGACGGACACGAAAGAGACGTTATGCCCGTCAAAGATCTCGACGATCTTGGCAAAGTCCATAAGCGAGCGGGTAAGGCGATCGATCTTGTAGACGACAACGACATCGACCTTGCGATCACGAATATCTTGTAGAAGCCGCTGCAGGGCAGCGCGCTCCATCGTGCCGCCCGATATGCCTCCATCGCCATAGGGGTTGGCCACTAGTTTCCAGCCGAGCCCAGTCTGCGATGCTATATATGCCGCACATGCTTCGCGCTGCGCATCAAGCGAGTTGAACTCCTGGTCGAGACCTTCTTCGGTCGATTTGCGGGTGTAGATGGCACAGCGCAGCCGCTGTTGCACGGCGCTCATAATCCAAAGAACCGGGGACCAGACCACCGCGCGCCCGTGATGCGTCGCGCGATTGCGGATAGTGATCGAAAGCGTTTTCCGTCAAACATGAATCCATCATCCATTACATCGACAATATGCATGCGGCCATTCCACTCCCGCATCAGACGGGTGCCGCTCGCCAATGCCGGTCGGGGATCACATCTGCGTCCGATTTTAGAACCGGGCGTCGATCCGGATGACCGGCGCGTGCCATTTTGAGCAGAGTGCGGGGGTTGCGAAAGGGCCTTCCTTGTTGCTGCGGAGAGGCCGCCGAGCCGCTTAGCCTGCAGCCGCCATGCGGCTGACAGTTCCAAAAGGTGTTGTTTTACGCCCTTCGGTGGGGGTGATCCATGTGCCTTGATCCAGGCTTCGACCAGTTGAGCGCGTGAGAGGCCGCCAATCGCGGCGACCTCATGTTCCAGCTTCTCACTGCTTCGCATGGCATTCAATCCGCAGACGCCGCATCTGCAATCTTGTACCGGCGGTTGCCGTCCTTGCCAGTCTCGCGGATCAAGCCGAGTTGCAACTTCTTCCTCACCGTTGCCGAAAGAAAACCGCGGATGGAATGGGCCTGCCACCCGGTTGCCTGCATGAGCTGTTCGATTGTGGCGCCTTTGGTGCCGTAGAGCTTCTTCAGCACGATGGCGGACTTGGTATCGGCCGCCTTTTTGTTACTATCCGGCTTGGCGACAATCCCAGAGGACGGAGGCGTGGTGACTACCCCACTATTGGGTGCGTTCCTCCGCGTGCGAGTAGGCTTGGCGGTTTTAGACTTCACGGCCTCCGGTTTCACCGTGTTGGCGGATTCCTGGTCTACGCTTGAGTTGTCTATGTTGGGCATGGTTGCTCTCCCGGCAATCGGGCGCCTGACCATCAGGCGCCTGCACTGATCCGAGCCCGCGCGAGGGCGGGCTAGAGAGCCTGGCTTCAGCTCGAAACATCAGCCATTCAGTTCCTGCGGTAACAGCAATGCTTCGTTCGCCGACGAAGTCCAGTCCTGTGTTCGATCTTTGCTAGGGACCGTCCGCGTCAATGCCTGCCGCTTCCATAGCTTCCCGCAAGCCCGATTTCAGATCGTCTATCGCCATTGTTCCGCAACGAGCGAGGGCTGCCAAAGCAATCGGCTCGACGGCATCTCGTGGCTCTCCAAGTAGACGCAAAGTCGTAAGGACGCCCTCCAAGAGCCTTAGCTCCGGCTCAAGACGGAAAAGCGCATCACCAAGATTTTGTCCAACACCTCTAATTCCCTTCCCCCGCGCCATATCCGCCCCGTTATCGCAAACCTGCGGGACGAATGCTTCGTTTCAGCAAGAAGTCCAGGCGAAAACGCGCTAATTTGTACCAGCTGCGGCTATTTTCAGAGTGACCTGCAAACGTCCTGTCTGGGGCCAGGAGCTGCCATCAAAGAAAAGCTCCGGAACGGCAGCTTTGCGCCCTAATCGCGGACCTTCAGCTAGACTCTGCCATCACCAAGAAGCGGACGTTTCAGCTCGTACTTGGCGACCTTGACGGCGTGGCATCACTATTCGGGTTCAGAGCGGCTTCGACAAAATCCACCGCGCGCGATCATTTGGTCGGTCATGAATTGCCCTCCAAGCATGATTCTCAGTGGCAGCGTGGCATTCGCGGGTTCTGGCATCTTGGGGGCTGCTGGCGGAGGCTTAATCACCACCGCGCCACTCACCCCGATCAAACCTGAGACACTTGTGCCCACGAAGTACTCACGTCATGATTGAGATGGGCAAAAATGGGGGGTGTACATTATGGCTGTACAGGCAGCGGCCTTCGCATTCGACGAGAATGCAAGTCTCGACGACAATCTATCCGCGTTCGGAAACTATATCGACCAG
>JBQCEI010000075.1:0-6994 GCA_051960375.1 Aureliella sp.
CGGGGCGAGGGGAGAGAAGATTTTTCTAGGGCGAGCGCGCAACACTCTTCACTCCCCCTCGCCCCGCTTCGGGGAGAGGGGCCGGGGGCGGATTGTCGGCTCTGTGGCAGGTTCGTCCCTCGCTTACGCGTCGGGTTACATGTCGTATCCCAGCGCGTCGGCGCAGCCCTTCAGATCGCAAAACCCGATGCGTCAAAAACTACTCGCGCAGCCCGCCAACACTCAACTGGCCGGCGGCAATGTGCTCGGGTGCTGCTCCGATCGGCACCGAAGCTTGTCCGTCCTGCGGAGGCGCTTCGCCGGTGGCCAAGGTCGTCGAGGGGAGATGCGCTGAGCCGAGATGTGGCGGAGCAATCGGAGCAGCGCTGGCCTGCGGCGCGGGAGGCGTGGCCTGCGGCTCCAGGGCCGCTGAGCCAGGAGCGATCGGCGGCGGCGCGACGTGGGGCTGACCGTTGCTCGAAGCGGCTGGTCGGTCGGCGCCGGACGAAGCGAGTTGCCGGATGCGCAGCTGTCGGGCTCGCCGGGTCCGATCGGAAATCATGTCGCGCATCGACTCGAGCTTGCCGAAGCACAGCAAGCGGTCGCCCGCTTCGAGCACGCGAGCCGGTCGCGGATTGGGGATGACCGTCGTCTCGCGGTGCAGCGTCAGCACGTTGATGTCTTTTTCGCGCAAGCCCGATTCATGGATCGTCTTGCCGACGTATTCAGAGCCTTCGGGGATCGCCAGTTCAGCGACGCCGTAACCGCGGCTGACCGTCAGCCGCTGGCGAATGTCGAGCTCGGGGAAGTCGACTTGAGCGGCCAGGTAGTCGATCACTGCGCCGGCGACGTCGAGTCCCGTGGCGGTTTCGATCCCCTCGAGCCCGGGCGAGCTATTGACCTCCATCACCTTGGGGCCGTCGTCCGATTCGAGCAAGTCGACCCCCGCGATGCGGAGGCCCATGATCTGCGCAGCTCGCACGGCGGTTTCGCGGTACGCATCGTCGAGCCAAATCGTTTCGGTCTTGCCGCCGCGATGGACGTTGCTGCGGAACTCCTGCCCCTGGGCGACGCGGCGCATGGCGGCGACAACCTGGTCGCCCACCACAAACGCCCGCACGTCCCGGCCGCGGCTCTCGGCGATGAACTTTTGGACCAGCACGTTCTGCCGCGTGCTTTGCAGCGTCTCGATGATCGCTTCGGCCACTTTCAGCGTCTCGGCCAGGATGACGCCGACGCCCTGAGTGCCTTCGAGCAGTTTGATCACGACCGGCGCGCCGCCGACGCGCTCGATCGCCGGCACGACGTCCGAGCGATCACGCACAAAGGTGGTCGGTGGGATGCCGATCTGATGGCGGCTGAGAATCTGCATCGAGCGGAGCTTGTCGCGCGAATTGGTGATCGCGTTGGACGAGTTGCCCGAGAAGACGTCGAGCTGTTCGAACTGGCGAACGACCGCCGTGCCAAAGTAGGTGATCGACGCGCCGATCCGCGGCAACACGGCATCGTAGCGGCTGAGCGGCTTGTTGCAGTAGAACAAGTCGGGACTGCCGGGGTTGAGGTCGATGGCGAATTTGAGCGTGTTGAGCACTCGGACCTTGTGCCCGCGGTGGAGGGCCGCCTCCTTCAATCGCCGCGTGCTGTAGCAGTGCGGACTGCACGACAGGATCCCAAGCTTCATAAACTGTCTCCGACTTTCTCTCTGGCGGTGGCATCCCCACCAACGCCGTTACCCGAGTGTTCCATCCAGAATGGGATTTGACGAGACCGACTGGTATAATCCGAGGAAGAGCGCTAAAGCGGGCTGTGATTCAAGCGGTGTGCGGCTTAGCCGTTTTTCTGCCCTGGAGCAGAAAAGCAGGAGCGAGCGACTTCGTCAGCCTTGTGGTCGAGCTTCGTTTGTGGCCGAGCTTAACTGCACTTTTGGGGCCGAACCGAAAGAGGAGTGCCGGTAAGGGCCGAGCACCGGAAATTAACCCGGCGGATATCCGCCCGTCTGCCTGAAAACCGACCTGCCTTCCAACCGACTTGCGCGAAACCGACTCGCGTGACACCGACCTGCCTGACCACCGAAAAGTAAGGGGTGCATTGTACATGAGCCATCGAATTTTCAACTGTCTGGTCGCCCTCACCCTCGCCCTGGGACTGTTGTGCGGCCGCACGGGTCTGCTTGCTCAGCAATCCAGCTCGACCTCCCAGGAGCCGGCCCAAAAGTCATCCCAAAAGTCATCCCAGCCCAATGCTACGTCGGGCCAGGGATCCGCCAAGCTCGAAACGGCCACTTTCGGCGGCGGCTGCTTCTGGTGCGTCGAGGCTGTCTTTGAGAACATGCCGGGCGTCGCCAACGTCGTCTCGGGCTACGCCGGCGGACACTTACCTAACCCCACCTACCAGCAAGTCTGCAGCCACCTGACCGGCCACGCCGAGACCTGCCAGATCTACTACGATCCCGAAAAGGTCAGCTATACCAAACTTCTTGAAGTCTTCATGAAGACGCACGACCCGACCACGCGCGACAAGCAGGGCCCCGACGTCGGACCGCAATACCGATCGGTTATCTTTTACCATTCCGATGAGCAAAAAGAGGCTGCCGAAGAGCTGATCCAACGCCTCAATGACGAGGGTGCCTACCGTTCCAAAGTTGTCACCCAGGTCGTGCCGTTCACGCAGTTTTACCCGGCAGAGGAATATCATCAGGATTACTACCGCAAGCATCCCAACGAAAGCTACTGCAAGCTCTACGTGAAGCCCAAGGTCGCCAAGTTCCGCAAGGTGATCCGCGAACTCGAGGCCAAGGAAAAGAAGAAGTAGGACAAGGCTTCAGGCGTCAGGCGTCAGGCGTCAGTGTGGAGCACGAGTACGAGGTTTTAGGGCCAAAGGCCCGGGACTCCTTAGCCCAGCCCGCCTAGGGCTGGGTTTCCAGAAGCCAGAAGCCAGAAGCCAGAAGCCAGAAGCCAGAAGCCAGAAGCCAGAAGCCAGAAGCCAGAAGCCAGAAGCCTGAAGCCTGAAGCCTGAAGCCTGAAGCCTGAAGCCTGAAGCCTGAAGCCTGAAGCCAGAAGCCTGAAGCCTGAAGCCTGAAGCCTGAAGCCTACTTAGCCAGTTCGATCTTGCCGAAGAGGTGGCCGCCGTGGGCGTCGTGATCCCAGGTGCCGGCGTAGCGGTCGCCGTGGAAGACGACGCGTGCTGAGAAGGTGCCATAGGCCGGGATGGTCACTTTATCGAGCGTGATCACCGGCGTCGTTCCGGCCCATTTGACTTCGACCGGGACCGGCAACTGAAAGTCCTTGCCGTTGTACTTGATCCGAGCTGTGATCAGCCACCAATCGCCCTCGGTCTGCTTCTCGACCTTCTCGACCTCGTACTGCTCGCTGGAGAGCTTGTCCATCGGCTGACCGCCGACGGTGAACATGCCGGTCAGCTTGGCGCCGGTGAGCAGTTTCTGGAACTTGTCGAGCAGCGCTTGGTTTGCGGGTTCTTCTGCGGCCAGTAGCGTCTTGTCACCTGAGACAGGGCGGCGTGCATCAGGTGCTTGCCCTTTCGGAGCGGGCTGTTGAGCCCAGCCCGAAGACGAAGATGCAACGAGCGCCAAAAGCCCTCCCAGGGCCAGCCGACGGCCGACCCTGGCGTAGCAAACCAATAGCGTCATGACTCTCTCCCAAGTTCTTTACGTGGCGGAAGAGGAATCAGCCGATGCGTCGGACTGGTCTTCTCCCGGAGCCGGATTCTGCAACAGCGGATAGCTCTCTTCCATCGCGGCAGAGCCGCGATTGACGAGATCTTCCAGAGCTTCGCGGCGGTACGAGACTTCCGAATCCTGGAAGGTGCGGAAGCCCGTGCCGGCTGGAATCAAGTGGCCGAGGATCACGTTCTCCTTCAGGCCCACCAGGCGGTCCACCTTACCAGCCAGCGCCGCTTCGGTCAAAACCTTGGTGGTTTCCTGGAAGCTGGCGGCCGAGATGAAGCTGCTGCTCTGGACCGACGCCTTGGTGATACCCAAGAGCTGCGTGCTGGCGGTCGACGGCTTGGGCTTCTTGCCCTTGGCCGGCTTGCCACCCAAGGCTTCGATCTGAGCGTTGGACTGCTCGAAGGTGTCGCGCGGCACCAGCGTACCGATGGCGTACTCGCTGTCGCCCGTTTCGGCGACCTTGACGCACTTGGCCAGTTCGGTGTTGACGCGGCGGAATTCGAACTTGTCCATCACCAGACCAGGCAGCAAGTTCGTGTCGCCGGGCGATTCGATCTTCACCTTGCGGAGCATGCGAGCGATGATGATCTCGACGTGCTTGTCGTTGATATCGACGCGCTGGCTGCGGTACACCTGCTGGATTTCGTGCAGCAAGTACTGCTGGACCGCTTCTTCGCCGCTGACGCGGAGGATGTCGTGCGGAACCAGCGGGCCGACCACCAGAGCCTGACCGGCTTTGACGATGTCGCCCGTGTGGACGAGGAAGCGTTTGCCGTGCGGCACGAGGTGTTCTTTCTCGGTGCCGCTTTCGCTGCGGATGATGATCGTCCGCTTGCCGCGGCGCTTGGTCTGCTGAATTTCAACCGTGCCGTCGATCTCGGCGATCACGGCGGGATCCTTCGGCTTGCGAGCTTCGAAGATTTCGGTAATACGCGGCAGACCGCCGGTGATGTCGCTGATGCCCGAAGCCTCGCGAGGCATTTCAGCCAGTTCGGTACCGGCGGAGACCATCGTCCCTTCCTGGACCGTGATCACGGCGCGTTCGGGCAAGTAGTACACATCCAGCGGCTTGCCGTCGGAGTCTTCCATCACGATCTGCGGATGCAGTTCGCCTTTGTGATCCATGATCACCGCGCGAGCACCGCCGGACGGATCGCGCTCCATGCGCATCGTTTCGCCTTCGACCACGTCGTCGAAGCGGACGCGGCCGCTAACTTCGCAGAGGATCGGAATCTTGTGCGGGTTCCATTCGCAGAGGACGTCGCCCTTGGCAACTTCCTGATCTTCCTTAACGTTCAGCCGGGCACCGGTCGGGATTTCGTACTTCTCGAGCTCGCGACCCTTGGGATCGAGAATCGAGATTTCGCCGTTGCGGGTGAGCACGATCTCGCGACCTTCGTCGTTCTTGACGACGCGGAGGCGAGCGAACTTCACCAGACCGCCGCGCTTGACCTTGATGTCGCTCTCTTCGACGCTGCGGTTCACTGCACCACCGATGTGGAATGTACGCATCGTCAGCTGCGTGCCCGGTTCACCGATCGACTGAGCGCCGATGATGCCGACGGCCATGCCTTCTTCGACCAGTGCGCCGGTCGACATGTCCATGCCGTAGCACAGGCGGCACACGCCCAGCGAAGCATCGCAGGTCATCGGGCTGCGCACTTGAATGCGCTCCAGACCCATCTCCTCGATCTTGCGAGCGATGTCCAGCGTCATCATCTGACCTTCCTGGACGATCACTTCATCGGTCACCGGGTTGACGATGTTCTTCAGCGCGACGCGACCGTTGATCGCATCGGCCAGTCGCACTTCGACCTTCTCGCCGCGGTAGACGACTCCCTTGGTGATGCCTTGGCTGGTGCCGCAGTCCTGCATGGTGACGACGACGTTTTGAGCGACGTCGGCCAGCTTACGAGTGAGGTAGCCCGAGTCGGCGGTCTTAAGCGCCGTGTCGGCCAAACCTTTGCGGGCACCGTGCGTGCTGGAAAAATACTCGAGCACCGTCAGGCCTTCGCGGAAGTTCGCCTTGATGGGCGTCTCGATAATTTCGCCGGTCGGCTTGGCCATCAAACCGCGCATGCCAGCCAGCTGGCGGATCTGTTCGATGCCACCGCGGGCACCGGAGTGGGCCATCAAGAACACCGGGTTCACATACCACGGACCGAGGTGCTCGTCGGCTTCCATCGCCTGCATCATGTCCTTGGTGATCTTTTCGCGAGCATGCGTCCACAGGTCGAGCACCTGGTTGTGGCGTTCTTCCTGAGTGATCAAACCGCGGCCGTAGTTCTTGTGGAAGTTCATCACCTTCTTTTCGGCGTCGGCCAAGTGCTTGGTCTTCGAGTCCGGCGTGACGAGGTCGTCGGTGCCGAAGGACAGACCGCTGCGGGTCGATTCGCGGAAACCAAGCTGGTTCATGTCGTCCAGCAGGTTGATCGTCGCGCGGCGACCCAAGCGCTGGTAGCAGTCGCTGATCACCGAGGCCAAGTCGCCGCTGCGCAGCGCTTGGTTGTAGAAGTCCATGCCCTGCGGCAGCATCATGTTGAACAGCACGCGGCCGTACGTCGTGTCGATCGTCGCGCCCATCTTGGCGTTGCCTTCTTCGGTCTTCAGGCGACGATGCTTCGGCAAGCGGACCTTGATGCGGGCATGCAGGTCGATGACCCCTTGATGGAAGGCCAGGTCGGATTCTTCCATGCTGGAGAAGACCATGCCTTCTCCCTTCATGCCGTGCTTCTCGAGGGTGATGTAGTAGCAACCCATAACCGTGTCCTGCGACGGGCTCATGATCGGCCGCCCGTTGCTCGGAGCGAAGATGTTGTGGGTGCTCATCATCAGCGTGTGGGCTTCGACCTGGGCTTCGAGCGACAGCGGCAAGTGCACGGCCATCTGGTCGCCGTCGAAGTCAGCGTTGAAGCCTTTACAGACCAGCGGGTGCAAGTGAATCGCGTTGCCTTCGACCAGGTTCGGTTCGAACGCCTGGATACCCATGCGGTGCAGCGTCGGAGCACGATTGAGCAGAACCGGGTGATTGCGAATCACCTGTTCGAGAATGTCCCAAACTTCCTCGTCCTTGCGCTCGAGCATCTTCTTGGCTGACTTGATCGTGTCGGCGTGGCCCAGGTCCTTCAGCTTGCGAATGATGAACGGCTGGTAGAGTTCCAGCGCGATCTTCTTCGGCAGGCCGCACTGGTGCAGCTTCAGCCGCGGACCGACGACGATCACGCTGCGGGCCGAGTAGTCGACACGCTTGCCGAGCAGGTTTTCACGGAAACGACCTTGCTTACCTTTGATCATGTCGGTGAGCGACTTGAGCGGTCGGTTGCTGCTGCC
>JBQCEI010000076.1:0-6255 GCA_051960375.1 Aureliella sp.
CCGAGATCGGGCTGCGGCTCGTCAAACGGCAAGCCGATTCGGATTTGCTTGATCGCTTCGGCGAGCTGCTCAATCAACTGATGCGGCTGTGAAGATTCGGTGATGATCAACCGCCGTGCGCAGGTGCAGCGTTGACCGGAAGTGATGTAGGCCGATTCGATGATCTGCATCACCGCGCTAGGCGTGTCGGAAACATTGTGCACGACCAGCGGATTGTTGCCGCCCATCTCGAGAGCCAGCACCTTCTCGGGCTTGCCGGCTAGCAGCTGATGCAGAGCCACGCCGGCGCGCGAGCTGCCGGTGAACAGCACGCCCGCCACGCGATCGTCGCTGGCCAGTGCGCGAGCGATGGCCGCATCGCCATGCACCAGGTTCAGCACGCCGTTCGGTAAACCGGCTTGCTGCCAGGCGGTCGCGAGCCACTGCCCGACCGCGGGCGCCATCTCGCTCGGTTTGAAGACCACCGTATTGCCCGCCAAGAGAGCCGGCACGATATGGGCTCCCGGCAAGTGCGCCGGCAGATTGAACGGGCCGAGCACCAACATGACGCCGTGCGGCTTATAACGAGTGACGGCGCTCAGCGGACCTTGCTTTTCGACCGTCGTCCAGCGGCGAGCCCGCTGCGCGTCAATCGCATTGGCGACTTTGTTAGCGACGGCGGAGACTTCGGTGAGGGCTTCCCAGCGCGGCTTGCCGGTCTCCCAGGCGATCAGCTCGGCCAGCTCGTCGCGCTTGCACTCGACCAGTTGGGCAAACGCACGGCAAAGTTCGGTGCGGCGCTCGATGGACTCGCGAGCCCAGCTCTCGAAGGCCTGGCACGCCGCGGCGACCGCCTCGCCGGCTTGCTGCTGACTGGCCCAGTGTCCTTGCCAGGTAGCCTGTGCATCGATCGGGCTGACGCTGCTCCACTCCGAGCCCGCGCCATCGACCCACTCGCCGCCGATCAACTGCTTTCCGACGCAACTCGCGAACTCAGTCACAGCTCAGTCCCTTTCACGCTCTGCGAGGCGGGGCCTCGCCCGCGGCTCGTTCCCAGGCTCTGCCTGGGAACGCAATGTCTTGGAGGCTCTGCCTCCTCGGAACCTGCGCGAGCGGCTCGCCTTCTTGCCGGGGTCTGCGAGGCGGAGCCTCGAAGACAGTGCATTCCCAGGCGGAGCCTGGGAACGAGGAGATTAGGCCGCCGACTTCGGCATTGGCCGAGTCGCGATCAAGCTGGCGATGACAAATCCAACATGCAGGACCACCACCAACCCCAAGGTCGCCAGCACCGCTGAAGTGAAGCCGTAGCTGTGCAAACCGATGCCCAGCTGGTTCGTGCCGAACCACGACCAACTGGTCACGATGTTGCCCAGCACCGCCAGCACGGCCAGGCCGCGCTGCCCGACGATGCGATCCCAATTGGCGTGCAGCACCAGCGCGTTCCAGAGCACGATCATCAGCGCGCCGTTTTCTTTCGGGTCCCAGCCCCAGAAGCGACCCCAGCTGTCGTCGGCCCACAGACCGCCGAGCACCGTACCGATGAAGCTGAACAGAATCGCAAAGCACAACACGCCGTAGATGATGCGATTGAAAATCTCCTGGACCTTCGCTTCGTCCGCCTTGGGCGGCAGGTCGCGGCGATCGATGCCAGTGGCGATGCGATGCGACAGGGCGAAGATTCCGAATAGCCCGGCCAGGAACGTCGCGCAGTAGCCGAGCGTCACCGTGATTACGTGCGTCGAGAGCCAGAACTGGGTATCGAGCACCGCTTCGAGAACATGCATCGTGTCGCTGGTATCGAGCGAACGCGCGATGCTCAGCGTGGCGGCGCCAATGACTGCCGCAGCTACGTTGCAGACGCCCAGCGGGAAGATCAATTCGAGAACCATCGAGAAGAGCACTGCCGCCCAGCCGATGAACACGGCCGACGAGTACAGGTTCACCACCGGCGGGCGACCCGAAACATAGATGCGGCTGACAATCGCAATCGTATGCACTGCAAAGGTCAGCAAGATGATCGTAAAGGTAGCCCAGCGCGTCGTCGGCGACATCGACAGCACACCGCACAAGCCGACGATAAAGGCCAGCAAGTAGAAGGCCACGCCCCAAGTCGTCGGGCTGAAGTGATTCAGCCACGCTTCGACCGGTACGCCACTGAGCTTCTTTTTCATCGTCGGCAGGCTATCGACATACTTGCGATAATCCTTCACCGCATGGTTGAGCTTTTGCGAATCATTGGCTCGCACGGCATCGAGAATCTCGGTGAATTTCAAGATGGCCGGATTGGCTCCGCCGGTGCGCATGCCGAGCTTCTGCGTTACGTAGTTGGTGAAGATCGCCGGGCTGAACGCCTGCCACTTGCCTTCCCCTTGATCCTGGCCCTCGACGGGCGGCTCGGGCGGAATCACCGCGGGGGGATTGGCCGCTTCCAACTGCTGCTCGTATTCCATCAAGTTCATCAGCTGAGCGCCGAACCGCCGACGGCCTTCTTCGGTGTTCTGGAACTGCGACTCATCGGGCAGGGGCGGCAACCGGTAACTGAAAGCGATGACGTCGTACTGCTGCATCTTGCGAAGCACGGCCGCTTGCTTGTCTTCTTCGGGCGAAAGTTTTTCACCCTTCTGACTTTTCTCCGACAGATGCTGGCGAAGCTCTTCGGCCTTTGGTTTCAGTTCGTTGTACGAATAGAGGAAGCCCGCGCGGGGTTCGAGCTCGAAGTAGTCGCGAGCTTCGGGTGCGTATACGCGGAAGACCGGGGCATCGGCTGGCCACTCTTTGTCGGCCATCAGCGAGATGAGCCAGTCGGTGCCGCTGTGGGGCTGGCCGTTGGAATCCTTGGGCTGAGGAGTCGCGCCGAAGAGCGGTTCGTAGAGCTGCTGTAGAACGTTGCGCGCCACGGTACCGAGCGGCTTGGGACGTCCTTCGTGCATCGCCGGAATTTTGCCGACGGCATACCAATCGATTTGGTTCGAGCGCGTGCGCGGCGGCATAGCCGCGTATGCGATCAGTCCCACCATGACCACAGCGATTGCGCCGGTGACGATCGCCACCTGGACGGGCGAAGCCCGGACGGCGCCCGAGAGCGTCGCAGCCGTTGGAATCGCGCCGCGATCAAAGCGGCTGGCAAATCGCAGGAACACGCCGAGGAAGTGCGAGGTCATGCCGAAGAGCACCAGCATGCAGGCCACGTAGGGCACGATCCAGCCGGAGTTGGCTACCACTTGCAGACCGGTCGTTTCCACAACCTGGCCGTTCTGGCGCATCGAATTGTATTCGCTCTGGTAGAACGTCTCGCCGCGGTAACGCACCGGGTTGTTCATCCAGATGTGCCCCTTGAGCACTGAGCCATCTTGCGGATCGCGAATGAGGATGTGCGAAGAGAAATCGCGAGCTCGATCGGATACGGCGTAGTTTTGCCGCTCGACGTCCTCGAGGAACACTTCGTAAGGTTTGTACTCGCGGCGGAAGCGGAGGCCTAAGTCGTAGGACTTGCCGTCGATCGTCACCGATTCGTTGCGATCGGCCGGCGCGCCCATGAACAGTTGCTTCTGATCGTTGAAGTACTGCGAGACCAGGAAGACCCCCAGCGACTTGTCGGTCTTTTTGTCGAGCAGTTCCACATACGCCGAAGCGATATCCGTCCGGCTCGACGCGCCGCCGTTGGTGTTCTCGGGAACAGCCTTGGCGCGGAGTCCCATGCCGGTCGTCGCCACAGTGTCCTTGGGAGCCTTCACATCGACGATCGTGCTGTTGGGCATCCACTCGAGAACTTTGATCTTGCACGGCAGCTCGGGAGCCGAGATCGGTTCGCCGCGGCGAGCGGCTCGCTCGAGCGTGTCTTCCGATACGACCGTGACTTTGTCTTGCTTTGGGTCGCTCTTGTCGATCAGCGCCAGCTCCAGTTCGCTTTGGCTGTAGACCAGATTGGTTTGTTGGCCTTCGACCAGCGACATTCGCTGTTCGACTTGGCGATCGCCGAAAACGAACTGGCCGAGCATCATCAGCGCGACGCCGATGTGGATCAGCACGTTGCCGCCGCGGTTGCCGAAAACCATCCACAGGCCGGCCAGGACCACCATCGCCGCGACGCTCGACTGCAACAACTGCCAAATGATTCGCAGGCCCGGATCATTCAAGCGGACGCTCGCGCCGCTAGCCCAGAGAAAGACGCTCAAGCAAACCATCAAGCCGGCGACCGTCCAGAGGGCGATCTGCGCCAGCGACGGCAAGTCGCGGCGGAGGAAAGCGGTCAGCACCGCGGCCAGCGACAACAGCCAGATGCCTCCTTTGACGACGTTCCAGAGCGTTTCATAGCTGACCGGCGGCTTGCCTTGCAGACCGTCGGTCGAGTTGCCCGCAACGATCACCGCCACGACGATCGCCGCTCCGAGCAAGCTGACGACGGTTCCCAAAACCAGCCGCGCTCCTTTGGCCGAAACGTGAAACCGCGTCAGCTTGGCCGCAATGAGATTGATCATCAAGATCGAACCGATGAGGGCTCCGCCGGGAAACGGAAAAGCGCCAGGCAGCGGGTTGGAATGCGGAAAGATGGTGATCGGCAGGAACACGTCCAGCGGAACGATCGCCACGAAGCTGTTGAAATAGAGCGCTTTGACGTCGCTCAAGTTCTGTTCGTCTTGAGCCAGCGTGCCAAAGAGGACCAGCAGGATAGCCAGAAAGAACATCACCACCGTGATCTTCAGCGAGCCCAGAGCGCGAACGACGCCCCAGAGCGTGAAGCCCGTCCTCTCCCGCTGACGATCGCGAGTGGCAGTGCGCGGAGTTTCGATGCGGCCGGTGGGCAGAGAACTAACACTCATAATTCAACAACACCTTGGCAGTGTGCACTTAATCGGTTGTGATCAGCCGGCGGGCGTTTGCCCAACGGTTTTCGGACGGATGGGTTTGGTTTTCCTGAGTCGCGAAGCGACATGTAACCCGACGCGTAAGCGAGGGACGAACCCGCCATAAAGCCCGGCGAACCACCGTTTATTGGCCGAGGCCGCTTCTTTTGCGGTGAACAGACCGCGGCCGGCCTTTGCAGCGGGTTCGTCCCTCGCTTACGCGTCGGGTTACATGTCGCTTCGCGACTGAAAACCAACAATCTTCCAATTCCCACGAACGGTTATTGCGTCCTGGCGAGCTACCACTTCAGCGACTTGACGAGCGTCAGGAATGCCTCGCGCTGCGGTTCGACCGCTTCGGCTGGGCCCCACAGTTTGACGAACAGCGAGTTTTGCGAATTCCACTCGATGGTCGCGGCCATGATGGCTTGCTTGTCATCGCCTGAGCCGGACAGGAACACGATCTCGGCCGGGACGCCGTTGACGGTCAGTTTCTCCGACGATTCGAGCGCCTTGGCGAGCTGTTCTTCGCTGCCGCCAACTTGGGAATTCCAGCGAGCCACGTTCGACACCCGGTCACCGCCGGCGGAGGTAAACGTCGCGCTGGCCTCGGTGCCTTCGGGGCCGTCGACCTTGAACGATTTGATCGCAATGATGCTCAGTGGCTCGACTTCGCGCCACCCCTCGGGGAGCGTGTACTGGATATCGCTAGGAGCTGCCGGCTTGCTCATTGGCGATCCGCCGCCACCGGCCATTGGGCCAGCCGCCGATCCGGCCATCGGGCCGCCCGATGCCGCCATTCCGCCCATCGGGCCAGCCGCGCTGCCGTGGCCTTCGAGGTTAACCAAGTATGCGGCTGCCTTCTCGGAAGACAAGTTTTCCAGCGGCTGGAGCTCGCCGGCCATGTCGTCCCAGCTCTGCTCGGGCAACTGCAACTGCCGCCGCCAGCGATTGACGTTGGCCGCGACATACTCGCGCCACTGAGCCTCGGTGATTTCCGATCGCTTGGTCGGCATCGGCAGCTGGCTGATGGTGACCTTCAGCGACTTTTCCCCTGGCGGACGCAAGTTCGCGTCGACGAATTCGCTCGGCCCTTCATCGGTCCATTGTTCGGGCAACTTCCATTTGGGTGTGCCGCTGGCGTCGACCGAGAACGAATCGACGAGCTGGCGGAATTGCTCCTTGTACTGGTCGACCTTCGCAGGCTCGCCCATCAGTTTGAAGAACCAAGCCGCTTCGGGTTCGGGGACGATCGCTCCGAGCATCTCGCGCGGCTCGTTAGCACCACCCGCGGCAACCGAGCTGCCTTCTTTGGGAACCGTATACTGGCGAATCCCCGGCTCCTTGGAACAGCCCAGTGAGCCTACCACAGCGGTCAGAAAAGCGGCCAGACACAGCCACGCAGCCCAGCTACCAGAAAGCAAGCCAGACC
>JBQCEI010000077.1:0-4101 GCA_051960375.1 Aureliella sp.
ATTTGCTAGACCCGGGCGGGCACAAAACCGCCGTAGCGCCTGACAATCCGAAGCGTCTGAAGACCCCTCACCCCCGGCCCCTCTCCCCGAAGCGGGGCGAGGGGAGAGAAGAGTTATATAAGGCGAGCGCAGCTCTTTTCTTCGCTCCCCCTCGCCCCGCTTCGGGGAGAGGGGCCGGGGGGTGAGGGGCAGGAGCGGAGATACGTTCGCAATCAACAGATCAACCATGGACCGTTGGGCTCTGTGGCAGGTTCGTCCCTCGCTTACGCGTCGGGTTACATGAAGAGCGCAAGCGTCCCAGGCTAATGCATGCCGTCGCTATCGCGACTCCAACAGCCGATTAAGATACGGGCAAAGCCAAGCCTTTGCCGCACTGCGTCCCTCGCTTACGCACCGAGTTACCAACGAGATTTTCCATGGGTTTTGAGATCGATTTGCGCAGCGACACCGTCACCAAGCCTTGTGCCGCCATGCGCCGCTGCATGGCCGAAGCGGAAGTCGGCGATGATGTGATCGATATCGATCCTACGGTCGTTCGCCTCGAGGAGCGCTCCGCTGATCTGCTCGGCAAGGAAGCCGCGCTGTTCATGCCCAGCGGTACGATGACCAATCAGATCGCCCTGCGGCTGCACTGCCAACCGGGCGATGAGTTTTTATGCGACAGCGAATGCCACATCTATAACTACGAACAAGGCGCATTCGCGCAGTTGAGCGGACTGGTCGCGCGGACGCTGCAGGGCGCGGACGGCATTCTGCAGCCCGAGCAGTTTGCCGATATGATCCGCGCCAGCGCCGATCACACGGTGCGCACTCGGCTGGTGTGTCTTGAGAATACGCACAACCGCGGCGGCGGCACGGTTCAGCCGCTGGAAGTGGTCGATGCGATTTGCGGCTGGGCGCACGGCCATGGTTTGCTGACACACTTGGACGGCGCGAGGCTCTTCAACGCCGTGGCCGCAACCGGCATCAGTGCCGAGCGCTGGAGCGCGGGCTTCGATTCGGTCAGCATCTGCTTTTCGAAAGGGCTCGGCGCCCCGGTCGGGTCGGTGCTGGCCGGATCCGCGGAGTTTATCCGTCGAGCTCGCCGCGCCCGCAAGCTGTTCGGCGGCGGCATGCGGCAAGTCGGCATCTTGGCAGCCGGCGCGCTCTACGCGCTGGAGCACAATCGCGAGCGGTTGGTCGAAGATCACGAACATGCGCTGTTGCTCGGCCGCGCGCTGGACGATGTGCCGGGCCTCGCGCTGCAACGGACGCGCATCGACAGCAACATGGTCATGTTGCGCATCGACAAGCGGCTGGGCAGCTCGGTCGATTTCGCCGCCAAAGTCGCCACCCGTGGCGTCGGCATCATGCCCTTCGGCCCCCAGCTAATCCGCCTGGTAACACACCTCGACGTCAGCCGAGACCAAGCCATCCGCGCGGCGGACGTTATCCGGGCTGTTGCACTGGGCGAATGAACTTTTTTCTCCGCTTCGAACTCTTCGCCCCGCAGGGGCCAAGGTTTTCGCCCCGGAGGGGCCGGCGTCAGTAGCCCGGGGCGGCAGCCCCGGGGAAACTGACGCGCGCATTCCGTCCGCCCGGAGGGGCCGGCGTAAAACGCTTTGCCGCAAAATAAATTTAGAATTACCCTTGTCGGGCTTCCTATACTCTTTGTGCTTGCGAGGCATTTTAGCAACAGCTGCAACGCTTCAAGTGCGGAGAGAGAAAGAATGTCGGACACGCACACGCAACTACGCGTCCATTTCGTTTGGAGCACGAAGTACCGCGAGCCTTTGATTGATGAAGCGTTGGAGCCCACACTCTATGAGTTCATCGGTGGCATACTTCGCAAACGAAAACACTGCTTAATGGCCGCGGGAGGGATGCCAGAGCATGTTCACCTGCTAGTAGGTTGTCATCCCCAGTATGCGATTTCCGAATTAGTCCGAGATATCAAAGCCAACTCGAGCGTCTGGATCCGGCAAGAAAGACCTTCATTAAAAAGGTTCGCATGGCAAGTCGGCTACGGTGCTTTTTCCGTAAGTCGCTCAATCGAGCCCAAAGTGGTTAATTACATCCTGACGCAGAAGACTCATCACGCCACGCAATCGTTTGAAAGCGAGTACATCGAGTTGTTGAAGTTACACGACATTCCCTTCAATGAGGAATATCTGTGGAACTGAAGCGTGCTTTCATGCGGTCGCCGCATGCTCGTCAAGGGTGGCCTACGCCGGCCCCTCCGGGGCGGACATGGGTGCTCGCCCGCTTTCCCGGGGCTTCCGCCCCGGGCTACTGACGACGGCCCCTCCGGGGCGAAATCCAGGATCACCGATCAAAAAAATCTTTCAGATCGGCGAGGGCGGCGGCGGGGTCGGCGGTGATGAGGGTGATGGAGAGGGCGAGCAGGCCCAGGCCGCCGGCGATGAGCCAGAGGCTGGTCCAGCCGCGCTCGGTCGCTGGCTGATGCGCGCAGCGTTTGACGAGCTCGTGTTCCAGTTGCAGCCAAGGAGCGATCGTACCCGGCGCGCTGAGCATGACCGCTTGCTGAACGCCGCGGGCTCCGGTCGGCTCGGTGATCAACTGCATGCCGACCGATGGGAAGCTCAGCGTCTGACCGTGCCAGCTGGCTTCCGGATCGACATGCGCGGCGGCTTCCTGGAGCACTTGATAGAACGCATCTTCGCTCAGTCCGTACACGATCAGCCGCGGACGACAACTGAGCACGATCAGCAGCAGCGTCAGCAGATAGAGCCCCAGCAGGATCAGCCAGATCCAGCCCGAGAAACGCGCCGCGGCATAAGTCGGAAAAAACAGTTGCACCGGGCCGATCGCGATCAGTCCCATCAGCGCGATCCCCAAAGCTCCCACGTCGCGCCAGCCGGTCGTGACCAGCGGCCGACTCCGCAAGCGAAACGCTCCGAGCATGATCAAGTACATCGCGACGGGCACCGCAGCCATCGCGAAAGGAACTGGCGAAGGGAAAAACAAAAAAACGCTCCCGGTCCATCAATCGTTTGCCGACAGGCTGTTCGCCCTTGATTGGACAGCATAGCCAATAATTGTTGCCCTGTGCACATATCAGGACCGCCGCCGAGCGGTTCTTGGCTCGATTCCGGCTGCTGTCGGCCGGCTCCTGAAGCTCCATGAGCTACAGTTGGACAATGGACCATTCTGCCCGCCCCGCGGCAAAACGCTTTGCAAAAATTGCTCTCGGGCCGCTCGCGGGACCGATACAGATTGAACACTCCCAACTGCTCTTGCCACTGGCACCACCGTCATGACCTTCACCACTCAGACCGGCGATCCTACCCAGTCCGCGGTTACCGTCCCCAGTGCGTGTCAGTCGACTCTCGACCAGCTCGACCAGGCTAGCGCATTGTTGGACCAGGCGGCCCAAAGCCTCGCGCCCGCACAAAACGCGGCGCCCAATGCCGCGGCGGCAGCGGCAGCTGCAACGTGCGACCTGAGCGTGATCATCCCGGTTTATAACGAGCCGAAGACGGTGCTCGAGATCGTCCAGCGCGTCCGCCGGCTGGCGATCAGCAAACAGATCATCGTCGTCAATGACGGCAGCACCGATGAAACGCCCGTATCGCTCCGCGAACTGGAGCGCTACAAAGACGTGCGCGTGGTGCATCATCCGATCAATCAAGGAAAAGGGGCTGCGCTGCAAACCGGCTTCCGCCTGGCGACCGGCAAGTTCGTCATCGTGCAAGATGCCGATCTGGAGTACGACCCGAGCGACATTCTGAAAGTCATCGAGCCGCTTCAGTGCGGTACGGCCGACGTGGTTTACGGTTCGCGTTATCTCGCGGGGGGCCATCAAGATCCCTCGCGCATTCATCGCCTGGGCAACTGGGTGCTGACCACGCTCTCCAACCGGCTGACCGGTTATCGGCTGACCGACATGGAGACGTGCTACAAAGCATTTCGTCGCGAGCTGCTCGGCCAGATCGAGATCGAACAGAAGCGATTCGGCTTCGAGCCGGAGATCACCGCCAAGCTGGCTCGCCGCGGCGTGCGGATCGAAGAAGTGCCGGTGCGCTACGAGAGCCGCGGCTGGGACGAAGGCAAGAAGATCGGCATCCGCGATCTGTTCAGCACTTTGTATTGCATCGTGCG
>JBQCEI010000078.1:0-3354 GCA_051960375.1 Aureliella sp.
GGGGGGTGTCTCACAATTCTCGGGGGGGGGCTCCCGCGGGGGTTCTCGTCCCCCCCCCCCCCCCCGGGGGGGGGGTTGCGGGGGCCGGGGGGTGAGGGGCTGGAGCGAAATGTGTTCAGCCTCGGCAGACCAACGATGGTTGGGCAGGCCGTTGTGGCGGGTTCGTCCCTCGCTTACGCGTTTTGAAGCCAGCGCATTTCTCGGTGTGGCACTGGCTATGCCAGTGTCCTCTGCTTCGAAGTTTGAAGCGTTAGAAGGCCCGGTAAGCGTCCCAATGCCAATCCAACGTCCACGGAAAAGGTTTGCAACATAGTCCGCCATCGGAGAGCGGCCGAGCTCATGAACGCCACAAACTTCGAAGAAAGAGCCACTGGCATAGCCAGTGCCACCCAGGCCCCTGGACGAATGCGCAACTTCAAAACTTATGCGTCGGGTTACAAGAAGATCGAAGCGACCGGCCATCACGCCCAAACTGTCCACCCCAGCCTCGATGCAATCGGCACTTTTCAGCTGGCGAGTTCCGCTTGCTGCCTGCACCGGCCCGGTCGGCCAGCATGGCTCTTGTCATCACGCGCTGGCTAGCTGCGGCTTGCGATTCTTGCGCCAGCCGCCGTGCGCGGCTTGGGTGGGTGCTGCACTTTTGTGCAGGTCCAGCAGCTGAACTCCTCCTCGCCGCAGCACCGGTACCCCTGGACAGGCAGACGCTCTGTCGGCGACACGTTACGATAGAGAGGTTGCTTCCCGCGATGGGCGAAACGCTGATCCCGTCGCCCGTCGGAGGAAAGGTGCCCATGCGGTTATTGTTCCTTGCTCTTGCTTGCTCGTTTTTGGCGGTGGGCGAATATCGAATCGCTTCAGCGCAAGACGCCGGCGCGCATCGCGATCGCCCTTCTCAGCGCTGGTTGCCTCAGCCCGACGGCGCCGGGGGCAATGTGCTTGACCAGCTCCGAGTGCTCGAGCAACTGCGCCGCCAGATGGCCGCAGACTCCAATCCGTCGTCGATGCCCGAGCTGACCGAAGATCAGCTCCAAGTGCTCGATCAAGCGTACCAAACTTGGGTCGAGCAATCGGGCGGAGCGCAGCTGCCCGACTGGGACAGCATCCCCAAAGAATGGGTCGACCAGGCGCTGGCCAATCCCGAACAGCTCCGAGCCGCCCAGCGCTTGATCCAACAATATGTTCGCCAGCGGAAGATTCCGAACATTCCATTGCCCAGCTCGCTCCCGAGCTTGCCAAAGGATTGGCAATTACCTTGGCAGGGCGAACCCAAAGGTTCGAAAGCGAACGACTCTACCC
The DNA here is from genome assembly GCA_051960375.1 of Aureliella sp. Classification (GTDB taxonomy): domain Bacteria; phylum Planctomycetota; class Planctomycetia; order Pirellulales; family Pirellulaceae; genus Aureliella. The sequence goes on from JBQCEI010000078.1 coordinate 1,297, forward strand.
AGCCAGACTCCGAAGCCAAACGCAGTGACTCGTCGAGCGGCGAAGCAGAAGGATCTGAATCGCCAGGATCTTTGCAGCAGGGTTCGGCGCCTCGAGATGCTGCATCATCCCAACGCGCTGGCTCGCGCCTCCGTGATGCCAAGAACGCTGCGCGCCTGAAGCCAGCTCAGCCCGATCGCGAGGTGTCTCGCGGCGACCTACATGACAGTGATGCGGCTGATAGCGATGCGGCTGATAGCGATGCGGCCGATCGCGAAGCGAATGAGAGCGATCGCTTTCGATCGGATGGAACAGGCGCGGGAGATGACGTTTCGGGCCAGTCATCGCTCGGCGGCGCCGACGCACCGCGCAACGCAAAGGCCCGAGCCGCTTCCGGCAAAACCAATTCGGCCGGCTCCGGTTCTTCGTCGACTCGTCCTTCGGCTACTGACGAAGCTGACAATGCGGCCGACCCATTTCAAGCAGACTCTTCGCGTCACGCTCCCGGTGCTTCTGCAGCGAAGGGACCGCCGAGCCAAAGCGATGCGGCTCAGTTAAAGGCCCTGCGCGAGTTGCTGGAAAAAGCGGTTCAAGCCGCCGGACCATCGGCCGGCTCCGCTCGCGGTAACGCCCCTGCGCGCCGGCCCGAACCGAACCGGCAAGCTGGCGCTCGCGGCTCGGCAGCTCAGCCTATGCCACGCGCACCCGGGGCTCTGTATCCTCGGCAGTCGATGACTCCGATTCCGTCGCCGACCGGACAAGGCATCCCGCCAAGCGATCCGCGCAGCGATGCGGCCCCCGGCGCAAATGATCTCGCCAGCGACCAGCCGGAATCGACCGGCCTCGATGCCGGCGTCTCGGCCGACAGCGGTCTGTTCTATGCCCCTTCGCCGCTTCCATCCAATGCCGCCGCGTCAAACAGCTCGGCTCGAGCCAATGGCAATGCGCAGCACCCCGCAGGGCCGCGCGGTGCCGCTGCTGGCGCTTCTGCACAGCATGCCGCCTCCTCCTCGGCAGCGACCGATTTCGGCGCCGGCAATTGGGATCTGGATCAGCTTGGCGCAGAAGCGAGCGCCAAGTTGCGTGCGGACAATAGCCAAGCTGCGCTGCAAGAGAAGATCAAGCGCGACGTTCAGCAGCTGGGCTGGAACGGGGCCCTGCACCGGATCATCCAAGAGACTTTCCAGGAAGAACTCAAGGCTTCCCAATCGCAACAAGCGACCAAGCCAGACCCATCGGCGAGCAACAGCCAAGCTCACGAGACCAAACGCGGCGGTTCTCACATGCTGAACATCGACACAAGCGCCGTCCGCAAGCACCTCCCGAACTTTTTTTCGGACGGTCGCGTTGCCAGCGCTTTGGCCGAGGTATGGAAAGCGATCGCCAACGCGCCGCTGACTCATTCCGACAGCATGGCCAGTGCGTTGCCCTCTGGTGCTTCCACAAAGCACCATTCGCATAAGTCAAAATCCGGTAGTCAGCTCGGGCTGGGCGGCAACGAAGTTCGCATCGCTTTGGTGATGATCGCGGCAGTTGCCCTGGCCGTTTGGGTCGGCAGAAAACGCCCGGCTTGGTTCGGCGTGGAACAACCGATCGATCCTCGCTGGGCCAAGGAAGTATTGGCGGAAGGAATACGCACTCGAGCCGACGTGATTCGGGCTTTCCATCGGCTGGTCGCTCAAACCACCGAGCCCGTGGCCTCGTGGTGGACGCACCGCTATGTCGCCCGGCGCTTGGCCGAAGCGACGCCGCAGCTGGCGACGGCGATGGCCGACCTGAGCAGCGTGTACGAGCAGGCACGCTACATGCCGCCCGAAGCGGAACTGAGCTCCGAGCAAATTAGCCGCGTGTGTCGAGCCTTGCGCGAGTGCGTCGCTTACGGCAATTCCAACTCGGCAGCCGATGCGACCCCATGATCAACGCCCTACCCATGCCTTGTCATTTATGCTCTGCATGCGCTTGAAAAGCTTCTGCTGCTACATGCTTGGGTGCCTGGTCTGGTTGACGATGCACTCGGGGGAACTTCGCGCGCAAAATCCCGCTAGCTCACCCACGCCCGACGCGTGGTATTTTCAGTAC
>JBQCEI010000079.1:0-7714 GCA_051960375.1 Aureliella sp.
TCAACTTATCGAAGCCAGCGTTGCCCACGATCGCGAACACGGCTGGGTCCATGCGGTGCCTGGTCGCCGCTTGGCCTGGGCGTGGGCGCTGAATCTACCGGCCCTGCTCGTGTTCTTGGCGGTTCTCGCTTCGCTTGCGACCATTCGCCAAGACCAGCAGGACCGCGCGGTCGCGGCCAGTGGATCCCGCGACCGGTCGATCGAACCGATCGTTGTTCCCGGCGATGTCGAAATCGAGCGCGGCAGCAGCGTGATCGTTACCGCTCAGTTCTCCGGCCGCGTTCCCGCGCAAGTTTTGCTGCACCGCCAAGACGAGGCAGCGCCGAGCGAGCCGTTGCCGATCGACGTTCCAGCAGTGCAAGGCGGCGCGCCCAACGACGACAAGCAAGCGTTGTTGCCCATGCGCCGCTCGCTCGATGATCCGCTCTTCGCGGCTTATCTGACCGAAGTCCACCAGCCGCTCAGCTACACGGTCGACTACGACGGCCAGCGGACGCGGAGCTACCGCGTGAAAGTCTTCGATTACCCTGCCGTCGTCCGCACCGATGCGGAGCTGGAATATCCGCAGTACACCCAGCTGGAAAAGAAAACGATCGTCGACACGCGGCGCGTCACCGCGGTCGTCGGCACCGAGCTAACCTGGATCTGCCACGTCAATAAACCGCTGGCTCAAGCGACGCTTGTCGATGAACAAGGCGGCGAGCTGCCGCTGGAACCTGATGCGTCAGCTGAAAACGTTCTGCGGGCAAAGCTTCGCGTCAGTGACTCGCGCGTGTGGCAAGTGCATTTGATCGACGACTCGGGCAGAGCGAACAAGGTCGAAGTAAAACTTTCGCTCAAAGCGCTGCCGAACGAGCCGCCCAAGATCAAGCTGGCCAGCGGCGATGCCCGCGTCTCGCCGCTCGAAGAACTGACGATCGCGGCAAAAGTTTCCGACGATTTCGGCATCGAGCGCACCGGCTTGAGCTACCAAATGGTCGGCGGCGACGAGAAGGAAATCGTCCTGCCGACAACCGACGGCCCGCTGCCTAAGAATACCGACCTCGCGCAGCTAATCGCCTTCGAGAATCTGCACGCCCAGCCCGATCAGCTGCTCTCCTACTATGTCTGGGCCGAAGACCGCGATCCCGATGGCGCGTTGCGCCGCGTCAGCAGCGACATCTACTTCGCTGAAGTCCGCCCTTTTGAAGAAATCTTCCGACAGGGCGACGACCAGTCGGCTGAACAACAACAGCAGCAGCAACAGCAGCAAGGCGCCGGTGGCAGCCAGGTCGAGGAACTGCTCGAGCTGCAAAAGCAGATCGTCGCCGGAACCTGGAATGTGCTCCGCAAATCGCCCAGCGAAGAACTTTCCGACAAGACGATGGAAGATGTGAAGGTGCTGTCCGATTCGCAGTCCTCCGCGATCGAGCAGCTGGCTGAAAAGGCTGCGGAGATCGACGTGCCCGGTGGCGAAGAACTGGTGGCCGACGCCAGCGAGCATATGACGCAGGCGATGAACGACTTGGCCAGTGCCGTCTCGAACCAAGAGTCACGCTCTTTGAAGAAGGCGCTGGCCGCTGAACAAGCGGCTTATCAAACGCTGCTGAAGTTGCAGGCCAGAGAGTTCCAAGTCTCGCGGCAGCAACAGCAATCCGGGCAGCAAAGCCGTTCGGCTCGATCGCGGGCCCGACAACAGCAGCTCGACCAGCTGAAACTCGAGAATCGCGAAAACCGCTACGAGAACGAACGCCTGGCCCAAGAACAACAGCAACCCGAAGACAGCCAGTTGCGGCAAGTACAAAGCCGCCTGCGCGAGCTTGCTCAGCGACAAGAGGATCTGAACGAGCAGATCCGCGAGCTGCAGGCGGCGCTGCAAGCAGCCGAAGATCCCGAGCAGCGGAAGGAGATCGAAAAGCGCCTCGAGCGTTTGCGAGAACAGCAACAACAAATGCTCGAAGATGCCGACGAACTCCGCGAACAACTCGAGCAGCAATCCTCCTCCGAAGCGCTGGCGGAAGCTCAGCAGCAAATGGAACAGACGCGCGAGAACTTGCGTCAATCGTCCGAGGCGCTCAATCGGGGCAATACTTCGCAAGCTCTTTCAGCCGGCACACGCGCCGAACAAGAACTCAAAGAACTGCAGGAAAAGGTGCGGCAAGAATCGGCCGGCCAGTTCACCGAATCGATGCGTCAGATGCAGCTCGACGCGGCCGAACTCGAACAGCAACAACAAGCGCTGAACGATAAACTGAGCGCTAGTGAAGAGGAAAGCGGGACCGGTCTGCGTGGCTCCAACCAGCGCAACGAATTAGAAAAGTCCGCCACCGAACAGCGGCAGCGGCTCGACCAACTGCTCGAACAAATGCGGAACACGGTCGAACAAGCCGAAGAACCCGAACCGCTGTTGGCTCAGCGGCTGTACGACACCTTCCGAGAAACCGAACAAAAACAAACCGACAAGAAACTGCAAACGACCCAACAGTTGCTCGAGCGCAACCTCGTGCCCCAAGCCCAACAATTGGCCGAGCAAACCCAGCAGGACCTGCAGCAGCTCCGCGAAGGGATCGACAACGCGGCCGAAGCGGTGCTCGGCAGCGAAGTCGACTCACTGCGGTTGGCGCTCGACCAACTGCAACAACTCTCCCGTCAAATCGATCGCGAAGTGGCCGACGCAACCGGACGCCCGGCGCCATCGAACAACGAACAACCATCGCCCGACCAATCCTCCACAGGCAACCCAGGCGATTCTTCGACCAATCCCAATCCATCAGAGGAGAACCAGCCGAGCCAAGGCTCGCCCCGCCCGAGTCGCTCTGGAGAAAATCCATCGGACCAAGCTCAGCCCGGCCAACAACGTTCCCAGCAACAAACTCAACAAGCACAGTCACAACAACCCGGACAACAACAACCCGGACAACAACAACCTGATCAACAACAACCTGATCAACAACAACCGGGTCAACAACAACCCGGACAGCAACAACCAGGACAACAGCAACCAGGACAACAGCAATCCGGACAACAATCTGGACAACAACCTGGACAACAGCCAGGGCAACAGTCGCAGTCCTCGCAGCCGCAGCAGAGCTCGCCAGCACAGAATCCATTTGGCGAGGAGCAGCCTGGACAGGCGCAATCTCCGTCAGGAGGTCTGCGCAGCGGCAACGGCACCAATCGACCCAACCGCGCATCGTCCGGTCAGCGCACCGCCGGCGGCGGGCGTGAAGCCAGCGGCGGTGCCTTCGAACAGTTCAACGGGCAGGAGCTGAGCGCTCCATTGACCGGCGACGGCTTCCGCGATTGGTCCGATCGATTGCGAGAGGTCGAGGAACTGGTCAACGATCCCGAACTCAGAGGCCGCGCGACTCAGATTCGTCAAGCGGCTCGTGATATGCGCTCGGAGTTCAAGAAGCACGCCGCGGCGCCGCAGTGGAATCTCGTCGAAGAGCTGATCTCCGAGCCGCTGCGCGAGCTGCAAAAGCAGGTCGGAGAGGAGCTCTTGAGAAAGGCGGGCGATAAGAGCTCGCTGGTGCCGATCGATCGCGATCCGGTCCCAGGACAGTACAGCGAATCGGTGCGACGTTACTACGAAAACATCGGGAGCGGTCGTTAATGTTCGACAGCATCGTGCTCGGATCGCGTGACTGGCTTCCGTGGGCTATCGCATTGGCTGCCGTCGGCTGGCTGACCGTGCTGTGGAGTTGGTGGCGCAGTCCCGTGCGCGGCTGGGCGGTAACCTTGTCGGCACTCTGCAAACTGGTCGCCATCACCTCGGTGGCCCTCTACCTGGTCGAACCGCTCGTTCGCTCGAAACGCCCCAAACCCGGCGCCAACTCGCTGGCCGTCGTCGTCGATAACAGTCGCAGCATGTCGATCCGCGCTCCAGGGCAATCCAATTCGCTCGAGGACAAATTGAAGGTCGTTTTGCAACGCGACGCTGCCTGGCACGCGCGGGCTTCGCAGGACTTTGCGGTGCGACTCTACAGCTTCGATCAACGATTGCACGCGCTCGAGTCATTTGATCAAGTCAAGTTCGACGGAAAGAGCTCAGAGCTCGGCGGCTCGCTGGAAACGATTCGCTCGCGCTATGCCGACCGCCCAGCCGCGGGCATTCTCGTATTTACCGACGGGATGAGCACCGATGCGCTGCCAGAGTTGAAGGAAGGCAACGCTCAGCAACTGCCGATCTATCCGATCGTCGACATCGGCCGCGACCGCCCGCGCGATTTGGCGGTGGTCGATCCGACGGTCACACAGAGCGCGTTCGAACTGGCGCCCGTACAGATCGAAGCCACCGTCCGCTGCCAACAGTTGAAAGAACAAGCGATCAACGTGCGGCTGCTCGACGAGCACGGGAAAACGCTGCAGCAACAGTCGCTCGCCGCCGATAGCGACCTGTTCACCAAGCGCGTGCGATTCCAGTTTCGCTCCGAGCAGCCGGGCATTCAGTTCGTCACCGTCCGCGCGATGCTGAAATCGGAGGACCGCGAAGCAGCGTCATCGCCCAAGAGCCGGACCGAGGTCACCACGGCGAACAACTCGCGTCTGCTCGCCATCGACCGCGGCGGCGGGCCTTATCGCATCTTGTATTTGGCCGGCCGCGCGAGCTGGGACTTCAAGTTCTTCAAGCGGGCGGTTGAAGAAGATGAAGAACTGCGCTTGGCCGGGCTGATCCGCATTGCCCGCAAGGAAGCCAAGTTCAGCTTTCGCGATCGCGCGGTCGATTCCACCAATCCGCTCTTCGCGGGCTTTGAAGATAATCAAGACGCCGCCGAGCAATACGACGAACCGATTCTGTTGCGGATGGGCGTTCGCGATGACGAGGAACTCAAGGGCGGCTTTCCGAAAACCGAAGAGGATCTGTTCCAATTCGATGCGATCGTACTGGATGACATCGAAGCGAAATTCTTTACGCAAGAACAGATGCTGCTCATCCGCCAATTCGTAGCCGCCCGCGGCGGTGGCTTGCTGATGATCGGCGGCCCCGAGTCGTTCGAGCGAGGCGGTTATCGCGATACGCCGGTCGGCGATCTGTTGCCGGTCTATCTCCGCGGCGTGCAAGGTAGCGGTCTGGGATCATCGCAGGCATCGGAAGCGGAGAATGCGGGAGTCGCATATCGCCTCACGCGCGAAGGGAGTCTCGAGCCATGGATGCGGCTGCGTTCGAGCGAGACCGAGGAGGCGAGACGCGTTGCGGAGATGCCGCGATTTGCTGCCTGGCACCGCATCCGCGACGTGAAACCGGGGGCTTCGGTCCTAGCCGTCGTCGCCCGCGAAGGCGAAGCGAGCTGGCCCGCGATGGTGACGCAGAACTTTGGTAGCGGCCGCACTGCTTCGTTGATGATCGGCGACATTTGGCGCTGGTCGATGCGCCGCCCGAATGATCAAACCGATGACTTGGCGCAGTGTTGGCGACAAGTCGCTCGATGGTTGACGGCCGATGGCTTGCGGCGCCTCAGCGTCGACATCAAGCCGCCCGCGGGCAGCAACGATCCGCATACCGTTGCCATCCAAGTTCGCGATGCCAACTATCACGCGCTCGATAACGCCGACGTCGAAGTCACGCTGTTGCCTCCCGACGGCAAGCTCGTGACGCTCGACGTCACTCCCGATCGCGAACAATCGGGGCTGCTGCTCGCCAACGTCTGGTCGCTCACCGATGGACCGTACGTGGTGTCGGTAACTGCCCGAGCTCCCGACGGCGAATTGATCGATGAAGTCGAAGCGGGCTGGACGGCCGAACCTTCCGCTTATGAGTTTCAAAACTTGACCGCCGACCTCGAACCGCTGACCAGCCTAGCGGCCCGCTCAGGCGGCGAAGTGGTCGACATCGACGACCTCGATCGCTTTGTCGCCACGTTGCCAACTCGCAAAGTTCCGATCACCGAGACGCGAGTCGAACCGCTGTGGCATCGCACGAGCTGGCTGATGCTGACGATCGCCTGCCTGTGCATCGAGTGGGGATTGCGACGATGGAAAGGTTTGCCATGAGCGATTGGAAATCGACTCGAATTGCGATCCGTCGCGGCGCCCGCGCAGCGATTCTTCCCCTGGCGACGTTGGCGCTCCTCGGCGCGCCGACCCGCGGCCAGTCCGATGCGGCGAATACGCCGGCTGCTGCTTCTGCCGGCGCGCGAGAAACGTCGCCCGCCGCGTCGCCCCGCCTGCTCTTGGTCGTGGGCGCTGCCGGGACGCCCGAGTACGGCGAGCAGTTCCAGCACGACGCTGATCAGTGGCGCAAGCTCGCCCGCAGCCGCAAGATAGAACTGGTTGAGATTCCCGGCGATGCCGACCAACCGCAGCGCGCTCAACTGCAAGCGGCTATCGAGTCTGCTCATTCGGAAGACGCAGCCCAGTTGTGGATCGTCTTCATCGGACATGGCACTTCCGAGCGCGGCGTCCACAAGTTCAATCTGACCGGTCCCGACGTCAGCGCCCGCGAGCTAGCACAGTGGCTCCGCCCGCTGACGCAGCCGGTGATCTTCATCAGTTGCTCGTCAGCCAGCGCTCCGTTTCTACCCGAGCTGAGCGCACCGAATCGAGTCATCATCACGGCCACGCGCAGCGGGAGCGAAAACAACTACTCGCGCTTCGGCAGCCAGCTGGCCGACAGCCTGCTCGACCCCGGCACCGACATCGATCACGACGAAGAGGTTTCGCTGCTGGAAGCGTTCCTGGCAGCGTCTGCGAAGACCGAAAAGTACTATCGCGAACAAAGCCGTTTGACCACCGAACATGCGCTGGTCGATGACAACGGCGACAAACTTGGGACCGGCGCGGAGTTCTTCCGCGGCACGCGCGCCGTCAAAGCAGCTCAAGGAGGCAAAGCCCTCGACGGCGATGTGGCCAACAAGATCATCCTGTATTCCGATCCGGCCCTGCCGCAACTCAGCCCGAGTGATCAAGCCCGCCGTGCCGAGATCGAAACTCAGATCGACGCGCTGCGCGCTCGCAAAGCGTCGCTCCCGACGGACCGGTACTGGGATGAGCTCGAATCGCTTCTATTGCAGCTCGCTGAGATTAACGACGGCGTTTAACCGCCGCGACACCAGGCAATTGATCGCAAAGTGCCGTTCGACGGCAACTACTGCGTGATGAGCGAATGTCTGACTCCGCTGCAGGACTCTATCGGCTTCTAGCTTGCATCTTCCGGTGCATCCGGCGCTGGGTCGCCAGGTTTGCGAAGCACCATGACATCGTTTTGGATGATACTGGCGATTTCATCCAGTGTCTGCAAGTCCGAACCAAGGTCGGATTCCTCCAGGTCCGCAAAGTGCTTTTGCAGCCGACGAATCGCGCCCAGGACTGCACCGCAGTCATCGCCTCGAATAAAAAGACCGGGCCAGTCGCCGGCGAACTGCATTGCACCGGTGGGAGTGCGTCCCGACCCGCCTTGATATGGGATATAAGTCCGGTTAGGTGTACCTGCCAAGGGACTCTCCAACGAACGGCCGCGTTGACCGGGCCGCGGCAAGTTAAACTTGTATCTCAAAGCCGTCCGATCTGCGCTGCGTAGCCAACGCTTTGTTCTTACGAATCTCGAGTATCCCGCGTGTCGCCATTATCGCAAAAATGGCGACCAAAAGTAGATGACAAGCACAATGTAAGTAGGTCTCTGCTGATGCGTCGCCCTGGCTGAGCGTTACCCCTTCGCGGGGGGGGGGGGGGGGGGGGCGGGGGAAAACAAAAAAAAAAAAAAAAAAAAAAAAATCTTTAACAACAAAAAAAAAAC
>JBQCEI010000080.1:0-5733 GCA_051960375.1 Aureliella sp.
AGTACCGGTAATCGAGCTGGCCCAGGAGAGCTAAATAGAACCGAGTGAAACTGTTGATGCGGTCGGCCCCGCCGGCAGCTCGGATTGCCTCGCGAGCCTTGACCATATGAGGCGCCTCGGGCGAGCGGCCGCACAGCTTGAGTGCCAAGTAGGCTTTGACGCTGGCGCTGACTTCAATCGGCGCGCCCGGATACATGCCCCAGCCACCTTCGGCCCTTTGACTGAGCTCGAGCGCCCGCGCGGCTTTTTCGACGCGGGGAAGGTGCAAGCGGCCGAGGTACGCATCGAGCAGAATCGTTTCGCTCTCGAGGATCGAGTCCCCTTCGAGAATGGCGCACCAGTAGCCGTCGCTGGCCTGTCGCTGCCAGAGCCACTCGGCCGACCGGTCGAGCGCGGCCTCGATTTGCTGCAAACGGCCGGTCGCTACCGGCGACACACAAGTCGCCGCAGAAGATTGGCAATTGGCATCCATGCTCAGATTTTCCGTATTCTGCACCCAGTTGCAAACGTGCGGACTACTCATTTAGTCCGCGGCTGGCGGTCACCCGGTGACGATAAGATAAACGCCCGGCCGCGACAAGCCGCGTTTGCGAGTATTCAAACTTGGCCGCGTTCGGATTTTTACCGCGGAGATGCGGCGAGCGCAGAGATCTGGGCGATCTCTGCGTCCTCGGCGGTTCAAAACCGGCTGATTACTTGGCAGCCTTGAGGCGGCGGTTGACTTCGTTCCAGTTGATCAGGTTCCAGAACGCGCCGATGTATTCCGGGCGGCGATTCTGGTATTTGAGGTAGTAAGCGTGCTCCCACACGTCCAGGCCGATGATCGGCGTGCCGCTCAGGCCGGCGATCTGCTTGCCCATCAGCGGGCTGTCTTGATTGGCCGTCGAGCCGATCGCGAGCTTGCCCCCTTCGGCGACCACCCAAGCCCAGCCGCTGCCGAAACGATTGGCCGCAGCCGCGTTGAAGGCTTCCTTCATCTTGTCGAACGAACCAAAGGAGCTATCGATCGCCGAGGCGACTTCGCCCGTCGGCGCTCCGCCGGCACCCGGGGCGAGGATCGTCCAGAAGAACGAATGGTTGGCGTGGCCGCCGCCGTTGTTGCGGACGACGGTGCGTTTGTCTTCAGGAACCGAAGCCAAATCGGCGATCAGCTCTTCGACCGGCTTGCCGTCGAAAGGAGTGCCGGCGATGGCGTCGTTGACCTTGGTGATATAAGCCTGATGATGCTTGGTGTGATGGATTTCCATCGTCTGAGCATCGATATGGGGCTCGAGCGCGTTGTAGGCGTAGGGCAGCTTTGGCAATTCATAAGGCATAGCGACGACTCCTGGGAGAAATGGTTGTCAGACTGCTCAAGCTCTGCAACTTAGAGTCATTTAGCCATTCTGACAACCGCCCCCGGAAATCGTCAGCGGGGCGGTAGCGCGCAAAAGGCTGCTAGCCGAACGTAGCACATCAGGCCGCACATCAGGCCTCTGATGTGCAGAACCTGCCAAGCAGGTTCGCCTTCACCTGATTCCTCAAAGGCCGCGAAGCGGCCGAAGAAGAAGAAAGAAGAGGCAGACGGGCAGAGTCGGGCGGCTTGCCGGGTGCTGACGGCAGGGGACTGCCGTCGGACTGCCGTCCCACGTTGGGCCGCCAACTTTTCTTACGACTTCAAACCGTCTCGGACGGCCCGGCTGGTTCGCTCGCTTTGATGATTTTCTGGCGAGTGGGGTCGTCTAGTTCCTGAGCGCCCATGTAAGCGACCAGGCTTTGCATGACTTGCGTGGCTTGTTCGAGCAAGGAGGCCACGCGGCGATCGCGCGGGCGAGCTGGAGCGACGCTGATGGCCAGCCAGGTCTTGGTTTGTTCGACGCCGTAGCGGCCTTCCAAACGAACTTCGCGCCACTTGACCGTCATGATCATGTTGGCCGGACGATCCGCCTGGCGACGCAGTTGCAGACTGTGTTTGAAATTCAGTTCGAGCGTCGCTTGCGTTTCGCCGATCTCCAGAATTTCGGCTTTATGATCGTTGATAAAACCGTTCAGCTTCTCGAGCGCGACGTCGGTGGGGACCGGTGTAATGTATTCCTTCTCGACAACCGACGTGACATCCTGCCGCTTTCGGAACCAGCTGAACCAGCCCTGCGGATCTTCGCTGCGAGCTTCCTCGATCTGCCCTGCCCCGAGCTGCACGACGCGATTGCGGCCGGTCTGTTTGGCCAGCAGCAGCGCGCGGTCGGCGCGAGCCAGGAACGATTCGTCGGTGTCCCCGGCTTGCACCTCGGTCACACCGAAGCTGGCCGTCAGGCTGTTGCCGCGCAGCGAAGGCAACGTGCGCTGCTCGACCGCGCGGCGCATCTCTTCGGCGCGAGCCGTGGCGGTGGCGTTGTCGCAGTCGGAGCACATCACGACGAACTCTTCGCCGCCGTAACGGGCGACGGTATCGGTTTCGCGGGCGAGTTCTTGCAGGATGCGAGCAAAGGCTACCAGCGCCTCGTCGCCCGCCTGATGCCCGAACGAATCGTTGATCTTCTTGAAGTGATCGATGTCGCAAATGATCAGGCTGCCGGGCCGTCCGGCCTGCAAACGCTCGGGGACGAACTCGGTCAGCCGCCGATCGAGTTCGGCGCGATTCAGTACGCCGGTCAACGGATCGCGGGTGGCCCGCACATGCAAACTCTGCACGCGCTCTTCGAGGCTCACTTGAGTGCTGGCGTCGCGGATCAGCAGAATCGCCCCGCAGAACTCGCGGCGATTGTTCATCACCGGCAAGGTTTGAAAGTTGACTTTGAAGACTCTTCCGTCGCGATGGCACACTTCCAAGCGACGCACGGTGTGCACGCGATTGGCAAACACCTCGCGCAGCGGACAATTCTCTTCCGAAATCGCATTGCCCGCCTCGTCGCGGAGCCCCATCACTTTGGCACACCAAGTCGTGTGCATCAACGCCGCAGCATTCTGACCGGTCAAGCGTTCGGCAGCTCGATTCCAATGCAGAACGCGGCGGTCATAGTCGACGTAGATCGCCGCATCGTTCATCGCGTCGAGCAACTGACGATGGTACAGCGTGTCGACCAGCGACTGAACCGCACCGCTGGCCACCGGGGCTTCGTTTTCCCAGAAGCCGGGAGTAGCTAGCGGCCGCAAATCGCTGAGCCAACGCCGAACCATCAAGCTCTCGAGCTGTGGCATCGGCTGCGTAATCAGCGAGCTGAACTCTTTGACCAGATTGGGGTCGAACTGCGTACCGGCGCACTCGAACAACTCGGCCACCGCTCGCTCGCGAGAGAGCGCACGGCGAAACACCTGTTCGTTGGTCATCGAATCGAAGGCATCGACGATCGAGATCATGCGCGAAGCCAGCGGCAGGTTGTCCCCCTCCGGCTTGGAGGAACCGGGAAGGCAATACCAGTGCCGGAAGTGTTCGATGATGTGAAGCATGTCGGGCGAGGCACCTGCTCCGCGCAGCAACTCCAGCCCCACCTGGACATGCAGCTCCATGAGCGATTGCTCTTCGCCGACCAGTTGGCTGGTTTTCTGAAGCACGCGGTCGGGAATGCCCAGTTTTCCAAGGTCGTGCAAGAGCGCAGCCACCTCGAGCAAATCGCGATCGTATGCCGACATCTCACGAGCCGCCGCCCACTTCGAACAGCCCAGCGCCACCCGCAGGCAGTGAACGGCCGTCGGCGGGTGCTTGGCCCGCAAGGCCAGATACAAGCCATAGACCATGCCCAGCCGCGAACGCGCCAGCTTCAATTCCATGGCAGCCGGGAAGCTGTCCTCGGACGCAGGCGGCTGAAGCGCGCTAGGCCGCTGCGCATAGAGGGACGCGTCCGACGTATGGGGCGAGACTGGCATCATTCGTGTTTGCAGCTCAACAAGACTGGTACGACCTAATTCCAACGCGGCTACGAAGGTAGCGACGAGGGCCGACCGCCAGCTCGACCCATGCGAAAACGTAGCTCGCCTTCAACTGGCCGTCAAAAAACCCGGAAGGTTCCCATGAAAGAAAACGGGAATGCTCGATGCCATCGGCATAACCGATTTCTGCGGAACATCTGCGCCGTGGTGTCTTTGTGTCCTGGTGGTTACATCGGATTTTGAACCACGAAGAAACAAAGTCAACAAGAAGAAAAGACACAGAAGATTGGTATTGACTCCTGCGGCCAAATCGACGACTCTTCCGCGCCGGCCGAGCTCTCTGGCAGTCGCTGGCGGTGCGCGCCGGCGGTGGCAGCTCACCGGGCGACGACTCTATTTATCTCCCAGCGCGACCGCCTCAACTTGGAATTCACTTAAGGGACGGAGTTAACTGGCTATGCCGCTGTCGAGAAGTCCGCGGATGGACCGTCGGCGTCGAGCCATCCGCGAAGGACTAGCCGCTTCCATCGGCCAGAGCGACGAGGCGCGGGTTTCGCCCTCGCGAACCGCCCGCCCAGGCATCGATCTGCCCGAGCTGACCAAAAAGGAACGCGGGGTCGCTTACAGCCATAGCGTTCGCCAGACCTGCCAGCATCGCCTGGTGCAGTTCATCCCGGTGCGCAAGTGGAGCCTGACCGGCGCGATCGCCGCGAGCATCGCCGTGCCGCTGATCTTGCTGACGCTGCATTATCTCGTGTTCGTCAGCGGCACGCTCGCCTGGTCGCGGCATCCGATGAGCGCACTGCTCGATGCTGCCAGCCCACGGTCGCTGGCCGCGTGGCTTGCCAGCCATCTGTGGCTCTTATGCCTGGCCGCCACCGTGCTCACATTCCGCCTGCGCAAACACAAGCTGGACGACTACGAAGGCGAATATCGTTTGTGGTTCTGGTTGGTATTCACCTGCGTCATCGGCAGCATCGATTCGACGACGCGGCTGACCGAGTTGTTCGGCGCAGCGCTCGATCGCTGGAGCCAACTGCATGTCGGCTGGACCGGTGGAGCGATCGTTCAAGCGACCTTAGCGACACTCATTGGCATGCTGGGCTTGAGGCTGTGCAGCGAACTGAAGACGGTGCCTGCCAGTCTGGTGCTGTGGTTGGTCGGCTTGGTGTGCTGGGCCGGCAGCGCCGCGCTCAGCCAAAGCCTGCTGCGGATCGACATCACAGTGCCGACACGAGAATGGCTGCGGGCCAGCTTGTGGCTCAGCGGACTGACCAGCATTTGGCTTTCGGGGCTGCTGTATCTGCGCGCAGTCTTCATGGAAGCTCAGCAACGCTTCTTGGCTCGCACCGCATTGGCCGCCGGCAACGCGGTTCCATGGCGAGAACGTCTGAAGGAAGCGATGCCCAAGCTGCCGCGGTTTGGCCGCAAGGCAGAAGAAGACGATGCGTCGGAGGAAGAAGTCGCCGCGACCACGAAGCGCCGCAAGAAGACCGCAGCGGCCGCCCGATCCGATCAAGATGCCGACGAGACGGAAGATCGGACCGCCGAAAGCAATACGGAAAAGGCACCCAAGCGACGCTGGGGCTTCGGAAGCTTGGCACTCCGCCCACCTGCCGCCACTTCCGTCGAGGCAGCCAGCAGCAAAGAGACCGGCGCTCGCAAGTCGCGTTCGCGCGATGAGCGCGACGACGATGATGAGGAACTCGACTCGAGCGCAGACAACCGATCGCGCTCGCGCGATTCGGATGACTCCGACGATTCAGCCATTGAACAAGAGTACGGCAAGCGTCCCGGCTGGTTCCGCCGCCGCGCCAAGCCCACCGCCGATGAAGCCACCGATCGAGACGACAACCGAACCGACAACCGAGACGACAATCGGCGCGA
>JBQCEI010000081.1:0-3072 GCA_051960375.1 Aureliella sp.
GCCTGGGTCTTCAACAGTCTGCACACCGGCGGCGCTCAGTTCGTTTTCGGCGATGGTTCGGTCCACTTCCTGACCGAATCGCTCGATTACACCACTTTCTGCCGGCTGGCTTATATCCACGACGGTCAGTCGGTCAGCAACTTTGAGTGAGAGCCGCCGGCACGGCTCGAAAACTCAATCAAGCGGTTATGTATCGGGCAGCGCGAAAGGTGGGCGATGGTATGTGGTACATCAGGCCGTGATGTGACAGCACCCGGCAAGCCGGTCTGCCTTCACTTGTCTTGGCCGCAAAGCGGCTAAGAGGAGCAGGACGGGCACAGTGGGCCGCTGTGGCGGGTGCTGACAGCAGAGGACTGCTGTCCCACAGTTCGACCACGAACCTTTTGCGCGGCCCGAAACCTCAATCAAGCGGTTATGTGTCGGGCAGCGTGCAAGGTGGGCGATGGTATGTGGTACATCAGGCCCTGATGTGACGCACCCGGCAAGCCGGTCTGCCTTCACTTGTCTTGGCCGCAAAGCGGCTAAGAGGAGCAGGACGGGCACAGTGGGCCGCTGCGGCGGGTGCTGACAGCAGAGGACTGCTGTCCCACAGTTTGACCACGAACCTTTTGCGCGGCCCGAAGCGCGCACGATTGAAGCCTCTTTTCTCTTCGCAGTCTTATTTCGGAGATTCAACGGATGATGTCGAGTTCAACGTATCTCAACAAGTTTTCCATCGCAGCAGCTCTCTGCGCTGCCCTGCTGTCGCAGATCGGTTGCAGCGGCGGCGGTCGACGGATGCCGGCTACCGAACCGGTCGCCGGCACGGTCACCGTCGGCGGCAAGCCAGTTGCCGGAGTGGAAGTCTATTTCGTCAACGAGCAGCTGGTCTCTTACGGCAAGACCGACGACAAGGGGCATTACCACTTAGTGCAAGGCGCTGTCGCGGGCGACAACAAGGTCTACTTCACCAAGGTCGACGCGAGCACGTCTCAGTTCGCTGGCCAAGAAGGGATGGATGAATACCAACTACAGATGGCCTCTGGCTCGGGGAACAAGAAGCCGCCCAAGCCGGTGATTCCGCCCGAGTACAGCGATGCCGCCAGTCCGAAGCTCAACTACGTCGTCCCCGACGGCGGCACCGAGCAGGCCGACTTCAAACTGTAAGTCGTATTACCGCGGAGAGCGCGGAGCGAAGCCTGAGCAACTTTTGCCCAAAACGCAAAACGGCGGTCTCTTCCAAAAAGAGGCCGCCGTTTGCATTTGCGTATCGAAGTTTTTAGGTAGCCGGCTCGGAAGGCTTCACTTCCAACCGGCCGCTGGCATTTACATGCCGCAACCGCAGCTCGGAGCGACCGAACCGCAAGCGTCGCAGGCCGAAGCGCAGCAACCGCCATGATGACGGCGATGATGATGGAACAGGCCATGATGACGACGCGGAGCGCCGCAGCACGAATCGATTTCGCAGCAGCTCGGAGCACAAACCGGCTGGCAGACAGGAGCGCACACCGGTGCACAAACTGGCTCGCAAACCGGAGCGCAAGCGTTGTTGCAGCCGCGATGGCAGCCGAACAGGCCGTGACCGCGATGATGACGATGATGACGATGACCACCGCAGCAGCCGGCGTCGTAGCCGCAAGCCGGAGCGACATCGCAACCGCAGCTCGGAACAGCGACTTCGCAGCCGCAGCCGACGTCGCAACCGCAAGCCGGAGCAGCAGCCCCGCAGCAGCCGCCACCATGATGATGGAACAGGCCTGCCTGGGCCGACGAAGCGAAGAACAACGAGGCAGCTACCAGAGCCGGTGCAAACATACGAACTAGCATTGTCAAACCTCTTGGTTGATCTATTGGGCTTCGCCCCCCGTTCGACTTCGGCCTGTTCACAGGCCGAAAGAATGCGTCGCGTGCAGCTAGCCCACTGATGGTTTCTTGCGACAATTGTTCAACCGCTTTTGCGGCGTGCCGGCAAAGACGCCTCATATTTCGCAAACCGGCAACTTTGCCCGGCCGATTGCACAAACCATAGCGGTTATGCGGCCGCCGGCGGGCCGCATCGCTTTGCACAGTTCCGCCAGCGCAGTAAAATCAGAGCACTTCCCACCTTCCCAATTGACGGAGATTGAACTCGTCATGGATCCCCGCCTCCAGCGCCTGCAGCTTGCCACGCGTCGCCATTTCTTGCAGCAGGGCTCGGTTTCGCTCGGCGGCATCGCCCTGGCGAGTCTGCTCAGCGGCGACTCCGCGGCCGCTCCGTCACAACAGCCTGCGCAGCGACCGCATTTCGCGCCTCGAGCCAAGCGAGTGATCTATCTTCACATGACCGGTTCGCCGCCGAACCTGGACATGTTCGATTACAAACCCGAACTGGTGCGGCGGACCAACGAGGATTGTCCGCAGAGTTTTCTAGAGGGTCGCGAGTTCGCTTTCACCAGCGGCACCCCGAAACTGCTCGGCACGCCGCGCAAGTTCACCCGCGTCGGACAAAACGGAATGTGGATGTCCGACGCGATCGCGGGGCTGCACAAAGTCGCCGATGACATGTGCGTGGTGCACTCGATGTACACCGATCAGTTCAACCATGCCCCGGCCGAACTGCTCATCTACACCGGCTCGCCCCGCGCCGGCCGGCCGTCGATGGGTTCCTGGGTGACGTACGGACTGGGCTCGGAGAATGAAAACTTGCCGGCCTTCGTCGTGCTGATTTCCAGCGGCGTACAGCCCAACGGCGGTAAGAGTTCGTTCGGCAGCGGTTTTCTCCCGAGCGTTTATCAAGGTGTACAGTGCCGCTCGCAAGGCGATCCGGTACTGTTCGCTTCCGATCCGCCCGGCATGGACCGTCATTTGCGCCGCAAGACGCTCGATGCGCTCGGCGAACTGAACCGCTTGCAAGTCGAATCGATGGGGCATCCGGAGACGCAGACCCGCATCTCCCAGTACGAGCTTGCCTTCCGCATGCAGACGAGCGTTCCCGAGGTGATGGACATCACCCACGAGCCGCAGCATGTGCTCGACGCTTACGGCGCCAAGCCCGGCACCAGCAGTCTGGCGAACAACTGCTTGCTCGCCCGCCGGCTCGTCGAGTCAGGCGTC
>JBQCEI010000082.1:0-2068 GCA_051960375.1 Aureliella sp.
GATCAGCAGCCGCGTATCGTCGAACTGGCCATCGTGATACAGAACTCCGGCAGCGCAGCGGCGCGCGTCGAGCGTGGCGATGCGCTGTTGCACTTGCGAGCGTTTCAAGCGCTGCGACTTGCCAAAGCCGCTGTTGCCGGCCAGGAAGTCGTACACCCAAAGTCCGGTGCCATAGAAAAACGCTTCCCACCAGTTGGCGCACGGAATGATGAAGGGCAAATCGCGAACGATGTGCGGGGCGTTTTCCAGCAAGATCGAACGCTCATGCAGCGCTTCGCGCACCAGGCCGATATTGCCTTGCTTCAAATAGCGCACGCCGCCATGCACGAGCTTCGTCGAGCGACTGGAGGTCCCTTTGCCGAAATCGGCTTGCTCGAGCAAGCAGACGCTATAGCCGCGGCTGGCCGCGTCGACCGCGATGCCGACGCCGGTGGCGCCGCCGCCGATCACGACGAGATCCCACGCCGCACCCGAAGCGGCTTGCTGCTCGGCGCGAGCGACTTGTTCTTCCCTGGCAAAATTGCTCACGACGCTGGTTCCCATTGCCGCGACCGGTCGAGAGCCGCTTGCCAGCGCTCGCGGCGCGCGTGAACCTCGCCAGCCGGCATGCGCGGTTCAAACACGCGTTCGGCCTGCCAGACTTGTTGAATCTCGGCAGTGTCTTTCCAGAAGCCGACAGCCAGCCCCGCCAGATAGGCGGCGCCCAGCGCGGTCGTCTCGATAATCTTCGGCCGCACGACCGGCGCTTGCAGCAAGTCGGCTTGGAACTGCATCAAGAGATCGTTGGCCGCTGCCCCACCGTCGACGCGAAGCTGCGTGATCGGCAAGCCGCAATCTTCGCGCATCGCGTCGAGCACGTCGGCGACTTGGAAAGCGATTCCCTCGAGCGCAGCCCGCGCGATGTGCGCAGCCGTGCTGCCGCGCGTCAGCCCCACGATCGTGCCGCGGGCGTGCGGATCCCAGTGCGGCGCTCCCAGCCCTGCAAAAGCCGGCACGAGATAAACGCCGCCGGTGTCGGGGACGCTGGTCGCCAGTTTTTCCACGTCGGCCGACGTCTTGATGATCCCAAGGCCATCTCGCAGCCACTGCACCGCCGCGCCAGCGATGAAGATGCTTCCTTCGTAAGCGAACTCGCACTTGCCCTCAGCGCCGAGCTTCCAGGCAGTGGTCGTCAGCAAGCGGTGCTTCGACGGTTTCGGTTCGTCGCCGATGTGCATGAGCATGAAGCAACCGGTGCCGTACGTATTCTTGACCATGCCGTGCGAGAGACAGTTCTGACCAAACAGAGCCGCCTGTTGATCGCCGGCAATGCCCGCTATGGCCAGCGGTCCGCCAAAGAGTTCCGGACAGGTCTGGCCGTAAACTTCGCTGCTGGCGCGGACTTCGGGGAGCAGACTGCGCGGAATGCCGAGCAACTGCAGCAGTTCTTCATCCCAATCGGCCGCTTCGAGATTGAACAGCATCGATCGCGAAGCGTTGCTAACGTCGGTGATGTGCTGTCGGCCGCCGGTGAGTTTCCAGATCAGCCAACTGTCGACCGTTCCAAAAGCCAGCTCGCCCGCTTCGGCTCGCTCGCGCGCGCCCGGCACGTTGTCGAGCAGCCAGCGGATCTTGCTGCCCGAGAAATATGCGTCGACGACCAGCCCGTTTTTGCGCTGGATCAAATCGGCATGGCCGGCCCGAGCAAGTTCTTCGCAGTAGCCCGCCGTGCGTCGGTCTTGCCAGACGATTGCGTTGGCGATCGGCTTTCCGGTCTTGCGATCCCAGATGAGCGTCGTTTCGCGCTGGTTGGTAATGCCGATGGCGGCGATGTCATCGAGCGATAGTTTGGCTTGCTCGAGCGCTTGGCGAGCGACGGCTAATTGCGAACTCCAGATCTCGTCGGGATCGTGTTCAACCCAGCCGGGCTGCGGATAGATTTGGCGAAACTCGCGCTGGGCCAAGGCGAGAATATTGGCCGAGCGGTCGAAGACTAGCGCGCGCGAACTGGTCGTGCCTTGATCCAGTGCAAGTACTGCTTTTTTCATTGGCCTGATGATTTCTCGTGGATGAAGATTTTACCGCGGAG
>JBQCEI010000083.1:0-5844 GCA_051960375.1 Aureliella sp.
CACCCCCGGTGTTAACCGTTTGCAGATGCGTACTGAGGTTGGCAGCACCGAGATGAAGTTGGCGGCGGCGGGGGGCGCGATGAACCCAGGTAAGTCAAAACTATCCATCGCGATTGCCTTGGTCAGCCTGATCGTCCTCGCCTTTGGGTACGGGTTCGCCGCCAGCCAGTTGAAGCTGCCGCCGTATCGCACGCTCCGCAAGGCCCGCACAGCGGCGGAAGCCTTGATGCAAGTTGCCTCCCCTCCGGAAATTGATGGGCTGGCATCGTATCGGCTGCATGTCACCGCTCCGACCGCCATTTACCACACGCCCCGCAGATCGGCCGACTATATCTTGATCAGCGCCGGCAACGACGCTCTCAAGTCGCATTGCCCCGACGGCTGCATGGCCTGGATCATCGATCGCCAAGGGGAAGTCGTCCATTTTTGGAAGACCCATCCGCACCTCTGGGATGATTTGGAAACGGTTAGCCGAGTTCCAGGGATCTCCGGCCCCATTTCGCCCGCGGGAATTCATCTGTGCGAGAACGGCGACCTGCTGGCGACCTTCCATGGGTACAACACGTTTCCCTTTTCGGTCGGCATCGCTCGATTCGATCGCGACTCGCGGCTGTTGTGGAAGAAGGAACTGTTGACCCACCACAATTTCTCGGTGGCCGAAGACGGCCACATCTTCGTACCGGCCCTCGAGGTAGTCGACTCGCCGCTGAGGATCGGCCGCACCGCTGCCCAGATCTTTTCGGAGACGAACAAGATTTACAGCGACGTGATCCTCGAGCTGGATGCCGACGGCAACCAGCTCAGCCGCATATCGCTGTTGGATGCCTTGTTCGAATCGGGATACCACGGGCACTTGGTGCGTTCCAACGCCAGCATGGTGCTAACAGACGATCCACTGCATCTGAATGAGGCTCGCCTGGTCGGCGAGGCCGACGCCAGCCAATTGCCCGGCATCGCAGCCGACGACTTGCTCGTATCGATGCGCAACATCAACACCGTCGGCATCCTCGATCGGCATACCCAACGATTCAAGTGGATTGCGTCGGGCGCGTCGGTCGGCCAACACAGTCCGCGCATTTACGATCGCGGCGTTTTGGTACTGGACAACCTCGGGGGCGACCGCGAGCTGGGCGGCACTCAGCTCGTTCACATCGATTTCGAAACCGGGCTGAGCAAGACCGTATTTCCTCGAGCTGGAGTTCCGATGCCCGACCTGTGCCGCACGATCAACAGCGGCCATCTGGACATTCACGAAGACGGCAAGCACGTGCTCGTGGCAGTCACGCACGAAGGAGCCGCCTGGGAAGTCGACTTGGAATCGGGTCAAGTCGATTGGGAATACATCTACGTTCATCCGGGCGGCGACGGAACGCGACAGAAAATCGGAACCGCCAAGTACGTATACGACCTCGCCTTTCTAACACCATCTCGAGCTGGTCAAGCCGGCCCCGAACATACATCTCTTTCACGAAATGACTGACATGATCAATCTCTGCTTATCCTTGTCCATCGACTTGCTCCCGTACGAAACGCTCGCCTACGTCGGCCCGGGTGCCGGTCTGTCGATGCTCAGCGCCCTGCTGGCGGTCACGCTGGTGATGCTGCTTGCGCTGCTGGCTCCGTTTCTTTACGTCGTGCGCGTGGCGCGAGCGATGTTCAAGGGCCTCCGCACCAAGCGAACGGGTTGCGTTGATGGGCAACTCAATAAGGCACCGGTCAATAGCATGCCGTTCCATCACGAACCGGCCCGCTAGTTTCTTCTTCGCCCCAAAGGGGCAGCCACATAAGAGCCTGGGGCAGAGCGGAGCGGCCGCCAGGCCCCGGAGCGCCGCCCCGGGTAATCGATCCGGTTCGGCTCGGTCGCCCTGAAAGGGCAAAACAAATTTTTGTTGTGCCCCTTGTAGAGAACCTTCTCCATGACCGGTTTGCCGATCGTAGTTGCATGCCTTGCAGGACTGGGCGCCAGCTTGCTCGCGCGGCGATTGGCGGTGTATTGCCAAGCGGCGGTCGGAGGAAGGAATCTCTTTCCGCAGATCGTCGGCGATTTGCAGAAGCTGGCCAGCGGGACCGATACGAGCAGCTTCTTGGCCGAGTACGTCCAGCTGCTTCGGCGGCTCGGAAGGTTGGCGGGCACGCAGCTGGCCAAGCTGTCGATCCAGCTAGTAACGCTGACCGCCGCCTACGCAGCGACGTGCTGGCCGTTGGATGACGGGTCAGGGACGCACACGTTCAATCCGTTCTGGCACTGGATCAGCGACGTTGAGTGGACGTTTCTTTTGGCCGCAACCGTCGGCTCACTGCTGGCTCCGCTGGTCGTCAGGTCGCCCGCGTGAAGATCAGCACGCCCGACTTTTTGATGGTGCGTTTTTCGCAAATCTTTCAAAGGCCGCTGCGCTGGGCGGGCGATTTGGAAACGAGCCTGCTGCAAGGGCAGCTCACCAACGTGCCGATCGATCGACCGGTTTTCATCTGCGGCCTCGCCCGCTCGGGTTCGACGGTTCTGCTGGAACTGCTTGCCGCCCTTCCAGGCGTAGCGACGCATCGTTACTGCGACTTCCCGTTTCTCACGATTCCCTATTTGTGGAATCGGTATCTGGGCAAATTCGAACGGGCCGAGCAGCCGATCGAGCGACCTCATAAGGATCGCATCCAGATCACGCGACGCAGTCCCGAAGCGATGGAAGAGCCGCTCTGGAACGCGTGGTTTCCGCAGCTTCATTCGCCCGCCGCCAATACGCATCGCATGACGGCAGAGCTGCGCGGCGAAGCATTCGAGCAGTTCCATCGCGCGCATCTGCAAAAGGTACTGCTCCTCCGCGATGGCCAGCGATACGTCGCCAAGAACAACTACCACGCGACGCGCATCGAATACTTGGCGAGCCTCTATCCCAATGCGGAATTCATCGTGCCGGTGCGCCATCCGCTCGCGCACGTCGAAAGCCTGGTGCGGCAACATCGGCTGTTCTGCGACTACGCCAGCCGAGAGCCGCGCGTACCGGCTTACCTAGCGGCCGCCGGGCACTTCGAGTTCGGCCCGCAGCGCCTGCCGATCTACGTCGACCGGTCGGCCGGAGAGCGCATCATCGAGCGCTGGCAAGCCGGCGACGAGCATGGCGGCTACAGCATTCAGTGGAACGAAGTCTACGGCCTCGTACGCGATCTCCAATCGCACAGCCCTCTGGCGGGCCGAATCCACGTCGTGCGTTATGAAGATTTTTGCGCAAGCCCACAGCGAGTCTTTGCGGACCTTCTCGACGCGGTCGGTCTCGGGAAGGTCCCCGAGTCGCATGCGCCAAGCCTGCAGAGCATATCTCAGTCGCAGCATGCGACAACTCTCGATGTATCGCAACAGCGTGCGGTGTGGGCGCATCTGGGCGAAGTTGCCGAACATTTCGGGTATCGGCGTGAGGAGCCGTTTTAACGCAGAGGCGCAGAGAGAAAGACGCAGAGGACGCAGGGCCGCATTCATCCCACCCACAGCCCGCCTCGGCTCGCTTAAAATCAACGGTGGCCGCTTTCGGTGAATGTTGGATCTCCGTTTCCTACTCGCGAAGAAGCAGAAACCATCCATGTCCGAAGCACAAATCGTCCGCTGTCCCTCGTGCCATACCAAGAATCGCATCGATCCGGTCAAGCTGGCCCAAGGGCTCTCGCCGGTATGCGGCAAGTGCCAACAGCCGTTGCTGGCCGACGGCGCGCCGGTCAATGTCACCGATGCTACGTTTGCCAGCGATGTGCTCAACTGGCCGCAGCCAGTGCTGTTGGATCTATGGGCTCCTTGGTGCGGGCCCTGCCGCGCGATGACACCGATACTCGATGACTTGGCCAGCGAGCTCAGCGGCCGCTTGCGCATCGCCAAACTGAACATCGACGAGAATCCGGTGACGGCCGGGCGGTTAAATGTCGGCGGCATCCCGACTATGATCGTCTACCAGAATGGCCGCGAACTCGATCGAATCGTCGGCATGCAATCCAAACCCGCCCTGCTCAGCCGACTCCGACGCGTAATCTAACGGCCTGTTGACTTCCGAGTGTGGCACTGGCTATGCCAGTGTCTTCTGCTTCGAAGTTGAAGCGTCTGAAGGCCCCGTAAAGCGTTCCAGTGCAGATCCGGGCTTCGACCGAGAAACGCTCCAACACAGTTCGCCATCGCGAGCGCGTTTGGGACCTGAACGCGGTAAACTTCGAAAGCAAGAGCACTGGCATAGCCAGTGCCACACAGGACCAGGACTGGCGCCCCTTAGAAACAAAACCGGGGGCTAACGCCGCCAGTTGATAATTCCCACCCCTCGAGGAAGAACCTCATGCGATCAATCTGCTCGCTTGTCATCGCGACGCTCCTGCTGACGAGCACAGGCATGGCTGCCGATAGCCGCCCGAACGTCGTCGTCTTTCTGGTCGACGATATGGGCGTCATGGATACTTCGGTGCCATTTCTGACCGACGCCTCGGGGCAGCCGAAGCGTTATCCGCTGAACGAATACTATCGCACGCCGAACATGGAGCGGCTGGCCGCGCAAGGCATTCGCTTCAACAACTTTTGCGCGATGAGCGTCTGTTCGCCAACGCGTGTGTCGCTCATGACCGGGCAGAACGCCGCGCGGCATCGCACGACCAACTGGATCAATCCCGACAAGAACAACGCTGGTCCATTCGGGCCGCCCGAGTGGAACTGGAAGGGATTGAAAAAGGAAGACGTTACGCTCGCCGGTCTGCTTCGCGATCAGGGATACCGCACGATTCATGTCGGCAAGGGTCATTTCGGCCCGCGCGATTTTGAAGGAGCTGATCCAGCGAACCTGGGATTCGACGTCAACATTGCCGGCGCATCGATCGGTGCTCCCGGCAGTTACTACGCAAAAAAGAATTTCGGTGCGAAAGGCCCACGCGCCAGCCATGCCGTGCCGGGCTTGGACAAGTACCACGGCACCGATACCTTTCTGACCGAAGCTTTGACGCTGGAGGCCCAAGCGGCGGTCGATGACGCAGTCGCTGCGAAGAAGCCCTTCTTTCTGTACATGGCTCAGTACGCGGTGCATGCGCCGTTCGATTGCGATCCGCGGTTTGCCGAGCACTATCGCGATTCGGGCAAGCCGGCGCCGGCTCAGGCTTTCGCCACGCTGATCGAAGGGATGGATAAGTCGCTGGGCGATTTGCTCGATCATCTTGAGTCGCTCGACGTGGCTGAAAACACGTTGATCCTTTTTCTCGGCGACAACGGCAGCGATGCTCCGCTGGGACATGAACACGCGGTCGCCTGTGCGGCGCCGCTACGAGGCAAGAAGGGCTCACATTACGAAGGCGGAATGCGAGTGCCGTTCATCGCGGCCTGGGCCAAGCGAGATACCGACAATCCTCATCAAGCGGAGCTGCCCATCCCTGCGGCAGCCATCCAGCCGCAGCTTGCATCAGTGTGCGATCTTTTTCCAACGATCCTCGAGATCGCCGGTCGCGAGGCTCCCGCTGGGCACGTCGTCGACGGCAGGCCGCTGCAGCGTCTGATCAGCGGCCAGTCCGATTCCAGCCACCCCGACTCGTTCCTCATGCACTATCCGCACTCGCCGCATCGCAGCGATTACTGGACGAGCCTGCGCGACGGCCAGTGGAAAGTGATCTATCATTACATCCCATCGGAAGCCTCCGAGAATTCACACTACCAGCTTTTCGATCTCAAGGACGATCCGTTCGAACAGAACAACCTCGCCGCATCGCGCCCCGAGCAGCTGGGGCGAATGATGAAGCGGTTGGTCGCCGAGCTCGAAAGTTACGATGCGGTTTTCCCGTTGGCAGATGATCATCAGTCGCGAAGGAAGCCGGAACTTCCATAGTTTTTTTACCGCGGAG
>JBQCEI010000084.1:0-6575 GCA_051960375.1 Aureliella sp.
GTGCCGGAAACCGTTGCAACCGGCTCCCGACAATGTCACTGTAGTTGCCTAAATGTGACGGTACGCCAGATACTAGGGGGCCGGGGGGTGAGGGGCAGATGCGGAGATGTGTTCAGCTCGGCACACCAACGATGAATTATCGTGCTGCGTGATGGAGTGCGTCCCTCGCTTACGCGTCGGGTTACAGAAGAACGGCGGCCTCCTCTTTGACAGCTCGACGCCAATGTACCGCAGGTGGCCGCTTCGCGGCCCTTGCCGTCATCAACGGCCGTGGCTCCTGGGGTTGGCACCCCAGGCTATCGCAGGACGCCGCCTCCGCGGCTCGCACCGGCTGGAAGGGCCGACCTCCACTCGCTCGCCCCCGCCTCACTCCCCGGGTTCCTTACAGTCTCACTCGAATCAGGTACAATTCTTGCCGGACGAGCCAGCCCGGTACAACCTCCACTGGGATTCGGTGCGACGGCGGGATTAAAATCTCGTCAGGGGGGCGAGTATTTTGCACACTGGCGTTCGTGTCGCGAACAAATCCAGTGTGGCTGCGGCGACGCCGCTTCTCCCGCGCGAACGGTGAATTCGTCATGGGCGATATTTGAGTGGGCAAACTACTGGCGAAAGTCGATTTGCAAGCTCCACTGGAAGCCCTTGCGCGGCGGCTGGGGTGGCCGCGGAGCGTGGCGGTTGTCCTGCATTACGCGATTCCCTCGCTCATTCTCGTCGCCGCGATCGAACTGGTTCATTACTCTGCGCTCGCCAGACCGGCCAGCGATATGTTCTTGCTGGCGGTATTGATCCTCGGCTCTTGGTTTGGGCGGACCGGGCCGGCGCTGCTGTTGAGTCCGACGCTGTTCACCCTTTCGCGCATCAGCCGCCCTCCGGCCGAACGCTTCGGACCGACCGATCCCGAAGAGTTTATGGGCCTCTTGGCTGTCAGCCTCATCTGTGTGTCGGTCGCTCTGGTCGGGCAATTCCGCCGTCGCGTGCGAGCGGTCACCGAGCAAAATGCGGCTCGGCTCGAGGACCAGGCCCGAGCGCTCAGCTTGGCAACGATTCTTTTCCGCGACATCCATGGACAGATCACGCAGTGGAACGAAGGAGCCCAGCGCCTGTTTGGCTGGACGAGCGATGAAGCGATCGGACAGACGGTGCAGGAACTCTTGCAGTCGCGATTTCCTCAGCCTCTGGAACAGGTTCAGGCCGAGCTTACCCGCGCCGGACAGTGGCACGGCGAAGCCGTCTACCGGCATAAAGACGGAACCGAGCTGCACGTTGCAACGCATTGCATCCTTTCGCGGGACAAGGCGGGCAATCCGATCGGCGTAGCGGAAGTCCACAACGATGTGACTGCCCTCCGCCGCGCCGAGGCGGCGGTGCGCGAAGCCGATCGCCGCAAGGATGAGTTTCTGGCCGTGCTCGCTCACGAACTGCGCAATCCGCTCGCTCCGATCCGCACGGGCTTGGAATTGATGCGCACCATGCCCGACGATCCCAAGCTGATCGAAGAAACGCGTTCGATCATGGAGCGGCAGACGCGGCAGTTGGTGACGCTGGTCGATGATTTGTTGGACATCTCGCGCATCTCGCGCGGCAAGCTCGAGCTGCGCAGGAGCAGCGTAGCGTTATCGGAAATCGTCCAGAGTGCCGTCGAAGCGGCCACGCCGATCATTCGCGCTTCAGGCCACTGTCTCAGCGTCGCTCTGCCCGAGACGCCGGTCTACTTGCACGCCGATCCCAATCGATTGGCTCAGGTCCTCTCGAACCTGCTCGATAACTCGGCCAAGTACATGCCCGCCGGTGGTCGCATCGGGCTTACCGCCGAGCGAGCCGACGACACGGTGGTCCTTTCGATCAAGGATACCGGAATCGGCATCCCGACCGATATGCTCGAACGCATCTTCGATATGTTCACGCGCACTCAGCTGACCGATGTCGACCATGGTGGCTTGGGCATCGGACTAGCCTTGGTCAAGTCGATCGTCGAAATGCACGAGGGACGCATCGAGGCGTACAGCGAAGGGCCCGGGCAGGGCGCGCAGTTCAAAATCACGCTGCCGGTTCTGGCGCAAGCGAGCGTCGAAGCGCCGACGGCTGACGACGCTTGCGACCTATCCGACTCGGGCAAGCACCGCGTGTTGATCGTCGACGACAACCAATCGGCCGCTCATCTGCTCGGCATCCTGGTCGCGAACATCGGCAACGAAGTGCGGTTGGCTTACGACGGCGAACAAGCCATCCAGATCGCTCGCGAGTTTAGTCCTGAAATTGTGCTGATGGACCTCGGAATGCCGCGCTTGGATGGCTACGATGCGTGCCGTTACATCCGCGAGCAGCCTTGGGGACGCGACATCGTGCTGGTGGCTCTCACCGGCTGGGGCCAGGACAGCCACCGCCAACGCGCCAAAGAGTGCGGCTTCGATCATCACCTGGTCAAACCCGCCGACCCAGCCGAACTGCGCCGCATCTTTGCCGATGCCCAGTCGCAGCGCTGCCGCCTGGCGCAGGAATCGCGCCGGCCGTGAGGCCGGATCGCTCCGGCACGCTTACCAGGGCGCTTGTTTTAAGACCTGTAAGGTTGGCTCTCTCAGCCCAGCGCAAGACGCCGTCATTCGGCGCAGCCCTAGGTATCGACCGGTTAGGGCCAAGGGCCCGTCATTCCTTAGCCCAGCCCGACAGGGCTGGGATCCCGCGGACGCGAGCGATCCCAGCCCGCTGGAGAGTGCTGATTTAATCAGCCGGCACGCGTTAGCGTCCGGTTCCATGCCTTAGAGCGCCGCGAACCGCGGGCTAACGCCCTGCGGCTGATTCGATCGCTTGACCTATATCGATTAAAGGAGCAGCCTCCGCTGGGCTGGGCTAAGAATTTGCGGACCTTTGGTCCTCAAGACTGGCGATCTTGATACGCTGCCAACCTTACTCTCGCCGTCCGGCGCTACCTTTCGCTGCGCTTGCAAAAGCTGTCCTAAAAACGGACAATCACTATGGGCCAGCCAGATCGGGTATTTGGGCTGCGGGCATCGTCGGTTAGGAGTGGGGCGTGATGGTGGAAAAGTTCGCGTTTGGGGTGCTGGTCGCGGTGGCGATGCTGTCAGTCTCTCGCCAGGCATTGCTCGCCTACACGCCGGACGATCCGGAAGTCGTCGCCATGGTCAATCGAGGGGTCGCGTTCCTCGAGCGGAACGCCGACCACGAGGTCTCGCCGCTCGGGATGCACGAAGGAGAAATGGGCACCGAAGCCCTGGTCGGTTACGCGATCTACAAAGCCACCGGCAACGCCCAGCATCCGCTCGTTGTGCGCGGTGTCAAAGCGGCCATCGATCGGATCAAGCTGGCGACCACCCGTCCACGCGACTCGGAGAAGATTGTTTACGAAGCCAGTCTCGCTGCGCTGTTTCTGGCCGACTTGGACGCCGTTGAATATCGCTCGGAACTGGTCAAGGCCCGCGACTTCCTGGTAAATGTCCAGAAGCCGCACGGGGGCTTCGGTTATCTGCACAGCGGACAAGGGGACACGTCGCAGACCCAATATGCGGCTTTCGGACTGTGGGCGCTGCATCGCAATGGCGTCGAAGTGCCGCCGAAGGTCGTCGAATCGATGCTGCGTTACCTGATCGTCACTCAAGACCCCACGGGCACTTGGGGATACCAGGCCAACATTCCGGCCGGTCAGCAATTGGTTCCTCAAGATGCGATCAGCAAGTCGCTCGGCGGCGCCGGCCTGTGCGCGGTGCTGCTGGGAGCCGACACGCTCGGCTTGCTCAAAGGCAGCCTGATCGAAGACGATCCCGACGTGCCCAAGGCTTTCGTCCGCGTCGATTCGACGATCAAGTCGTATCGCGAAACGTCGATGAAGCTAGCAGACATCACCCCGACGATTGAGAAGGGGATCGGCTACCAGCACGGCACGCCGTTCGTATATGCCGGCATCGGGTGGTATCACTATTACCGCTATTCCGAAGAACGCTTCGAGAGTTTCGTGGAGCTGGTCAACGGCAAGCGGGAAAAGAGCCCGGCCTGGTACAACTCGGCGGTCGAAGAGCTGCGTAAGTTGCAAGACAAGAACGGCGCCTTCGGCGTCATTCGCCAAGAACACACCGGCCCCGACGTCTGTACCGCCTTCACCATTCTGTTTCTGATTCGCAGCACGCAGAAGACGATCGCCAAACTCAACGAAGGGTTCCTCACCGGCGGCTACGGGTTGCCCAAGGACCCGAGCAAGTTGCGCCGCGTCGGCGACCGCCTGGTCGGCC
Source organism: Aureliella sp. (assembly GCA_051960375.1). GTDB lineage: Bacteria > Planctomycetota > Planctomycetia > Pirellulales > Pirellulaceae > Aureliella. Next base: position 4,245 of record JBQCEI010000084.1, read on the forward strand.
AGGAGACCGCTTCGGTGGAAGACCTGTTGCAGATGATGGAGAAGGACAAGACCGGTGACGTCGAAGTCGGCTTGCTGCCCGAGGATCTGGCTCTCTCGCGCGATCCTCAAGTGCGCAAGGCGCAGGTCGCCCGCTTGGCTCGACTGCTTACGAGCAAGGATTGGAAATCGCGGCGGATCGCGGCCAAGTTGCTCGGACGTAGCGAAGACATCAATCAGGTGCCCGAATTGATCTACGCGCTCACCGACCCCGACAGTGAAGTGCCGGTCATTGCCGAGGAAAGCCTGCGGTTGCTCAGCCGCAAACTGCTGGTTCGGCATCTCGACGCCACTTCGACACCGGAACAAAAACAAGAAGCGGCCCGCTACTGGCGCGACTGGTACACGACCTTGCGACCGGACTACATTTTTCTTGATAAGTGATCGAGCCAGCGGCGCGCGAACTCGAGACGTTCCGCATCGCTTCGCGGAGCCAGCCGCAGCCCCTTCTCGGCAAGCTCCGGTAGAAAGCGGTCGCATATCAGCCGCAGGCAGGCTGGATCTTCGATCGCTCGCGGCGAGTGGCTCATCAGGGCCGCAATCTGCCGGTCCTGAATCTCGCGAAGCAACTTGGCAGCGTGCATCGCAGCCCAAGCCGCTTCGGCGGTCTCGACATGCGAGAGTCGCCAGTGCTCCTCGGGTAGCTCGCCGCTTGCGACACTTATAAAATCTCCCAGCGAGCGAGCCAGCGGGCGCGGGCCGGACCAAGCGAGCTGTTCGGTGCGGTCGCCGCTTTGGATGAACCCCGGTTCGCTCGAAAAATCCAAGACCCACTGCCCGGCGTTGATCGAGACGCGCCGCGTTCTTCGCGGCGCACAGCGCGACAACTCGCAGGTAACGGCCGCTTCGCCCATGTGCGCATGGACGAGCGTCGCCGCGTCAGTGGCTTCGACCGAGCTTACGCGAAATGCGCCCGGGATCAGCCGCTTGAGCACCGACCAGCAATGGGGCAACTGTTCGCTGGCGATGTCGGTGAAAAGTTCGGGATACTTCACCTCGCCGTGCCGCAGTTCGACCTGCGGATCGAGCCACTCGATGTGCACAGAGCGACAAGCCTCGCCGGCGGTTCGGGCGGCCAGATGGTCGAGATAACTTGCATAGAGGAACTCGAGGTGAATGCCGAATGGGCATCGGCGGTCGGCGGCCAGGCGAATCAGTTCCTCGGCCTGTTCGACGCGCGAAGCGACCGGCTTTTCGCATAGAGTCGGGATGCCATGCGACAGCGCTTGATGCGCGAGAGCAAAGTGCGTTTCGGGCGACGTCGCCACGACGGCTCCGACGGCTGCCCCACCTGCCCTCAAGCCGGTCCAATCGACTTGCTCGACGAGCGCGACTTGCGGCAAGTTGTTTTCGGCCAGCCAAGCTCGGGCCGAAGCCGCGAGGTGCGTGGTGTGCCACCATACTTCCGCTTCCTGCGGCAGCACCTCGGCCAGAGCACCGACGAGCGTGCGAGCCCAGCGGCCGCCGCCGAAGACCACCAGCCTAAGCACTTCGCAATTCCCAGCACATCGATGTCGACTCGCTGCAACAGCTCACAACGTATGAATCTCGGGCAGCGGAACGATCAGCTGCGACTTCAGTCCGCGCGCACGCAGTTGCTCGGCGATCGGCTGGGCATAGTGCCAGGCCAGCAGCACGACCGCTTCGGGCTGTTCATCGATCAAACGCTGGTTGTTGACGATCGGGATATGTTTACCCGGGAGAAATTTGCCGAGCTTGAGCGAAGCGGGTTGCTCGGCGATGTAGGGCATTAGGTCGCGACCTATATCGCAGAAGTTGAGCAGCGTACTGGAGCGACCCGGACATGAGTTGCCGACCAGCGGCGCGCCTCGCTCGTAAGCATCGATCGCCATGCGTCGCAGTTGATCGCGCAGTCGCAACGATTGTTCGCGAAAGTGGCGGTACGTTTCAGGGCGCGTCAGCACGCGATCTTCTTCGCTGAGAATCTGTGCGACTCGGTCGCTCGCCTGCGCTTGTTTGCCCTTGGCCACCACGACGCGGATGTTGCCGCCGTAGCGGCTGACCTTCTGCGCGTCGACTACCTTGAAGTCGTAGTAGTCGAAGAGCGTCACCAGCGAGCGGAGCGAGTAAGTCCGCAGATGCTCGTGGTAGATCGTGTCGAACTGCAGTCGTTCGATAATCGCGCCGAGGTAGTGGTTCTCGAGAACAAAAAAGCCATCCGAATCGACGAGCACTTCAAGCCCATCGAGCACGTCGCCCAGGCCGGCCATGTGCGCGAATACGTTCGTCGCCGTGACCAGTTTCGCGGTTCCATGCGACTGGACGATTTGCC
>JBQCEI010000085.1:0-3750 GCA_051960375.1 Aureliella sp.
ACCGAGTTGGTTTCTGCGGCGAGCGATCAAGCGGGTGCAAAACGAAAGCGATCAGCTGAAGCATGAGCCCAGGGGCAATTTCTGCCTTTACGGCGGGTTCGTCCCTCGCTTACGCGTCGGGTTACAAAAGAGCGCAACTTCAAAACTTACGCGTCGGGTTAGGTGACGACTGGGCGCGGCAGCGGCATCAGCCCGTGTACCACCGCCATTCCGCTTCGCCGAGCTCGCGGAGGTGTTCGACGACCAAGTGCGATGAGGCGACCGAGAGGGTGCGGAATTCGTGGTGGCCGTCGGGGAGCGTTTCGCGGACGATGTTGACGATCGTTACGCCCAGCGCCAGCTTTCTGAGCAACCGCGGCGACCAGAAGCCGAACGGTTCGCACATGAATTGCGGCTGTCGCGTCCGAGCGTGCAGCAACTGCCCCACTTCGGGCGTTGCATCCAAGCGGCGGGCGGAAAAAAGCTGCAGAACCGTCCCGCGGAGTTTGAGCGATGACGCTTCGCAGCGCGGACACGCCGCGCGGTCGTCGTCGCTCATGCGTTCAGCGAGGATCCGGTCGGCGGGCTCAAGCTGGCGTTGGCAATGCGGGCAATGCGGGGCTGCGTAAATGAACGGAACCGGCTCGGGAAAGACAATTGCTCGACACGTCGCACAGCGGTAGACATGGTCTTGGAAGCCGAACCGGGCCGACTGGTATCCGCACTCGCAGGACAGAACTGTCTGGCCAGGCGGAAGTTCTGACGGGTTGTTTTCGTCCATGACGGTCGCAACTAGCAAGGAAAAATTGCTGTGTTCTCCGCTCTCTCTGCGCCTCTGCGTTAAAAATCAACAGCAGAAGAAGAGCCGCCTTTGCATCGCCCCCGCGGCGGTTAGCGGGTACAATGGGAGCGTTTCCCTCCGCATCATCCGCCTGCCATCATCCGCCTGCCCACCGACGCCTCGCCTATGTTCGCTCTCGCAATGTGTTTTCGCGGCTGCTTGGGCCGCCTGTCGACCGCTGGCAGCATCGCGGCAGCCCTTGCTTGTCTGGCCGCCTCTTCGGCCGCTGCGGCGGAGATCGACTTCAATCGCGATATCCGTCCCATTCTCTCGAACAACTGCTTTCGTTGCCATGGTCCGGACGAAGCCAAACGCGAGGCCGATCTGCGACTGGACACTTTTGAAGGAGCGACCGCCGAGCTGTCCAGCGGCCGGGCGATCGAGCCACACCGTGTTGCCGACAGCGTGATCATCGCCCGCATCGAGTCGGCCGACCCCAGCGAGCGGATGCCTCCTCCCGACTCCGAATTGACGCTTTCGTCCAAGCAGATCGAGCTGCTCAAACAGTGGATCGCTCAAGGTGCCAAGTACGAAGCCCACTGGGCGTTCCAGCCGCTGCGCGCTGCGACGATCGAGCGTGTCAGCAATCCGGCTTGGCCTCAAAACGCGATCGATGCGTTCGTGCTGGCCAAACTGGACGAGCACCGCTTGTCGCCTTCGCCGCCGGCCGCGCGCCGCGTCTTGCAGCGGCGGCTGTATCTCGATCTGATCGGCTTGCCGCCATCGATCGAGGATGTTCGCGCGCTGGCTGAGGACACGCGCCCCGATGCGATCGACCGGCTGATCGATCGGCTGCTCGCCAGCCCGCGCTACGGCGAGCGTTGGGGACGCCACTGGCTGGACCAGGCTCGGTACGCCGACACCAACGGCTACTCGATCGATTCCGAGCGATCGATCTGGCCGTATCGCGACTGGGTCATCCGCGCGGTCAACGACGACATGCCGTTCGATCAATTCTCGATCGAGCAACTGGCGGGCGACTTGCTGCCAAAGGCTTCTCTCTCGCAGCTCGTCGCGACCGGATTCCATCGCAATACGCTGGTCAATCAAGAAGGGGGCACCGACCCTGAACAGTTCCGCAACGAAGCGGTCGTCGACCGCGTCAATACGACCGGAGCGGTGTGGCTCGGGCTGACCGTCGGGTGTGCCCAGTGCCATCACCACAAATACGATCCGCTCAGCCAGCGCGAGTACTATCAACTATTCGCCTTTTTCAACAGCGATCAGGACATCAACTCGATCACTCCCACTTTGAACCTGGCGACGCCCGCGCAGGAGACGGAGCTCGATGCGATCGAGGCCGAAATCGGACTGGTGAAAAATGCGATTCTCGAGTTGTCCGCGCCGATTCAAGGAGCTCAAGAAGAGCAGCTCAAACGGCTCAACGAAGAGCTGAAAGCGCTTGAGAAGCGCAAGAAGAATGCGCAGTCGAAAACGCTCAGCTCGATGGTCATGCGCCAGCTGGCCAAACCGCGCGAGTCGTTCATTCACATTCGCGGCGATTTTTTGAGGCACGGCGAAGCGGTCCAGCCCGACGTGCCGGAAGCGGTTCCGCCGAAGCTGGCCGCAGAAGCATCGCCGGCGACTCGCCTCGAGCTGGCCCGCTGGCTCGTCTCGCCGGAGAACCCGCTGGTGGCTCGCGTGATTGTCAATCGCAACTGGGGACACTTCTTCCCGCTGGGCTTGGTCGAGACGGAGAACGACTTCGGGATTCAAGGGACTCCGCCGACGCATCCCGCGCTGCTCGACTGGTTGGCGCTCGAGCTCCGCGACGGCGGCTGGTCGATCAAGCGCTTGCATCGCCAAATCGTCGGCTCGTCGACGTATCAACAGTCGTCCGCGGCCCGTGAGGATTTGGAATCGATCGACGCGAATAACAAACGGCTGGCCAGGCAATCGCGCTTGCGTGTCGAGGCCGAGATCGTGCGCGATTGCGGCTTGCAGGCCAGCGGCCTGGTCGACAACCGGCTCGGCGGCCCGAGCGTTTATCCGCCGCAGCCCGATGGCGTCTATGCCTTCACGCAGAACAAAGCCCCGTGGCCGACCAGCAAAGGGGGCGATCGTTTCCGCCGCGGAATGTATACGTTCTTCCGCCGCAGCGCGCCGTATCCGACGCTAACCACCTTCGACACGCCGCGCTTCGACACCACTTGCACGCGGCGCGTCCGGTCCAATACGCCGCTGCAGTCGCTCACGCAGGCCAACGACGTGGCTTCGCTCGAGATGGCCACCGCGCTGGGCCACCGCTTGTGGGAACATCCGGGCAACACCGCAGCCTGCATCGGTCTGGCCTTCGAAGTCTGCCTGGCTCGCGCGCCGGCGAGCGAAGAAGCCGCCAGCCTCGAAGCGTATTGGAACGCTCAAAAACAAGAGTTCGCCAACGATCCCAAGGCGGCCGACGCACTGCTGTCGAGCCTTTCAGCCCAGCCGGGCTGGCCCAAGCTCAGCACCGGCCAGCTCGAGCAAGACAGCCAGCGGGCCGCCTGGATCATGGTTGCTCGAGTGATGATGAATCTGGATGAATTTGTGACAAGGGAGTAGCAGGCTTCAGGCGTCAGGCTTCAGGCGTCAGGTTTAAGACCCTGGGGCCTGAGGCCTGAAGTCCCAGGCCGCGGGCCTGGGCTAAGGAATGACGGGCCTTTGGCCCTGAAACCCCGTGACGCCTTTGGCCATTCGTCTGACCTCTGAAGCCTGACGCCTGATACCTCAAGCCTGACCCCTGATACCTGATACCTGAAGCCTGAAGCCTGATACCCATGCTTTCTCAAACTTTGCAGCACAAGCTGTTGCTGGAAACGACTCGGCGCCACTTCTTGGAGCGCTGCGGTGTTGGTCTGGGTGCGATGGCGCTGGCGGAACTGGTCGGTGGCCAGAGAGCGGAGGCGGCCAGCGGCTTGGCGCCAGAGGCGGGGCGGCCAGCGCCCCGGGGC
>JBQCEI010000086.1:0-7411 GCA_051960375.1 Aureliella sp.
GCCGCGTTGTACTTGACGCTGGTCGGGGTGAAATAGAGGTCGTCGGTGTTGCGAACCGAATCGCGAGTGAAAATGAGCTGATAGAAAGCCGGGTTCTCGGCCGAACGAGCAGTGGGCCTGCCAGACGCGTCGTTCTCGACCAGCAGTTTGTCCGCGTCGAAATACACGACCACCGTGTCGCGTTGTTGCTGCAGCGCGCCGTTGGCGCCGCGCACCACCGGCTGAGGCACGACGGCAGTCACTTGCGCGCCTAGGTCGAGCCGGAAGTCGACCGTGTTCTGCCGCGTTCCCGACGGGTCCGGTACGAACAGATTGCCCGGCGCTCCGCCGGTTCCGACATTGCGCAGACCGACGATTCCGCGCACCGGGTCGTCGAATCCAAAAATCTCGATGCGGTACTCGTCGTCGGGCAGCGTCTCGGCGAAACGCATCGTCACTTCGTTCTCGTTCGGATTGGCTCCTACGAGAACCGCGCCGGGCTGAATTACCACGTCGCCCGACTGCGTCAGCTGAACTGGCGAGTAATTCGCTGGGTTGAGTGTGCCGATGACGGTCGATGCCAGACCGCCGTTGATCTTGGCGCTGACCACAGGGGCGGCGACCGGCGACAGGTTGATTGCGTCGACAAGTCCCTGGGCAGTCGTCGGCGTCGTAGCGTTGGAGTTCAACGTCACGTTCAGCACCGAGCCGCTGGTCGAGAAGACCGGGCCGCCTCCCACGCCGAGGTCGGCACCTGAGAACTGCAGCGTCAGAGCGGTTCGCTGCGCGCGGGCCGTCAGCTGAACGTTCACCGCTCCGCCGGAACCGAAGTCGGTCGAGTTGCTGTACAGGCCGAACGAGCCGTCGTTGCCCGAGCGCGTCAGTCGGATGCCCGAGAGCGTGGCCGGGTCGATCACCTGCGCATCATCGAACCGGAAAGTCAGCTCGCGCGGGGCGACCGTGCGGACCGCTCCGTCGACCAGCAAGTCGCTGTTGTTGGGCTGGATGCCGATCAGCTGAGGGCCAACGGCCATCAATTGCCGCTGCTCGAGCGTTTCCAAGAGCAATTGGCGCATCCGCTTCCGAGCGGCGATGGCATCAATCTTTTTGGCGGCGGACGTGGATGCGACGGTGCGGAACTTGCGGTTGGTCATTAACCAGCCCCTAAAAGCGTAACTGCCTGAAACCGACGATTGGGGACGTTCCCCCACTAAGGGAGATCTCTGTGTCCGAAACCATCCACCTTCCGGAGGCGGACGGGAAGTAGTACAGCGACGAGACGTGCGGACGACCCTTGACCGTGGGTCACAGGCGGAATACGGGCCGTCCAGACGTTGACGGTCGATTATAATTGCGTCAAATGTCGATGCAAACTTGCAGGGGGGCGCCGATAGCTTGCCTAGGCTGCCTAAAGGCACACGATCGGCCTTGATCGCGGCGCCGTCCAGCGAGCTGCCTCTCGATTAAGATGTCGTTAGCACGCCCTCGTTGGGGGATTTGTGGGGAAACAATGAGGCTTGGATGCGGCCGCGCTGCGGAAGTTCCATCAGAAAAATCCCCCCGCGCAACCAAATGTCCGCCCGGCTCTCCGAAATATGGAGGCTTTCCCGTCGCCCACCTGAAGGATAGCGGCTAGCCACGCGGGGGACCCACTCAGGTTCCGCCATGGCAAGCTATTGGGCGGCGGAAGAGCATCCGAGCCGCTCGCGCCATGCGGACGGAATGGAGGGATAGACGCCGTAGAAGCGCTTGATGAAGTGCCGGCCGCGCCAGGTTCGGCAGTGTTGTTCCCAGCCCCACCGGGCCAGCAGTCGGTCGCTCAGCCGCTCGTTGGTCACTTCTGCCACGATGGCGTGGCAGCCTTTGATTCGGGCGATTTCGTCCAGGGCCAGCGTTGCGCAGTAGAAGCTGCTCAGCGAAGCCAGCGGATGGCTGCGCACATAGCCGAGCACAAGAAAATCTGGGTTGCCAATCGGCTGGTGAAAATAAAGTTCACACTGAATCGCCCCGCGGGGCCGTTGACGGCGATCCCACCATATGCGCAGGCGGGTCGCCTTGTACGCCATCCAGCGCCGCTCGACGCTGACCAGCCGGCCCGAGGCGGTCACGATGCGGCCTGCCCGCCAACGCTCGAGCCGAGCGCCTTCGGCGGCCAAATTCTTTACGGGCTGGAAAACAGCCTCCGGCAAACGGCCTAGCACTTCCATGTCCCGACCCTGGCTAACGAACTTGTAACCGCGCGGCAAGCCGACGGGGCCGGCTATGCGACCTGTATCGGCTCAGAACGAACGGTTGGGTGGTCGACTGTATCGCGCTGGGCATCCCGCCGCCAGAGAAACGCAAAGACCGGGGCGACGGCGAGAGCGAACCACTGGTACGCCGTCAGTCCCGCCCACAGCGTCGGCTCCGGACGGATGAACTCGGTCGCGAATCGATAAACCAAATACGCGAGAATATAGAACTTCATCAGCTGGCCGCGCCACATGCCGCGGCTCCCGAGCCACAGCATGAGCAGCGCGAGCGACAGGTGAAACGCCGATTCGTAGAGCTGTGTGGGATGGCGCGGCACGGCTCCCCCGTCGGCCAGCTGAAACCTCACGCCCCATGGCAGCGCAGTCGGCGTTCCGTAACAGCACCCCGCAGCAAAACAGCTCACGCGACCGATCGCCACGGCGGCCGCTGCCGGCACGGCAAACGTGTCGCCGGTCTTGATGCGGATTCCGTAGATCCACTTGGTCAGTTCGACGGCGAAGTACGCACCGACCATGCCGCAAAGGATCGTCTTGCCGTTGGAGAACCAGGCAGCGCCGCTTCGCAAGGCTTCCCAGTCGCTGAGGGCAAAGGGAAGCTTGGCTCCCAGCATCGCGCCGCAGAAAGCTGCGATGCCGATAGCCCATTTGTCATGCGCACTCAAACGCAAATCGCTTTGCGAACGACGAAGCAGCCAAGCCCCGGTGCCGATCGCGGCCAGCATGATCAGCGGATAAGACCAAGAGATCGTCACGCGCGCCTCCAAACTGTTCCTAATGGAAATTTCTCGGCAAGCTTTCGACGCACAGTAGAAACAACGCAATGAGCGCGGCCACCACCAGGATGCCCGAGCCCAACAAGATGAACAGTCGAGAGCAGAGTAACGAGAACAGATCGCCCGAAGCTTGTCCCGTTCCCGCGCTCCGACCCGCCATCGAGGCGAGAAAGGCCGGAACGGCAATCATGAGAAAGAGCGCCACTAGGCCAGGATCTTTGAGCGACATGCCAACGCCGATGAAGACCGCTGTCGCAACGCATGCGACCGTCAAGCCCAAGAGCATTGTCAGCGTGTCTGCCGGTCCCTCAATGGGCTGGCCTTTTCCGCTCGCCGCTGGCCTCTGCAAGAGACTCGGGTGATCGCCCATGCTGCACAGCCAACAATTGGTCGCATCGGGCGGATTGGGTGCGCCACAGCGACGACAGATCAAAGGCGGCAACACGGGCGGCACGCTCATTTAACATGACTCCTCGAGCGCCATGAGAGGGCTGAAGGGTTTCTCGCACTACCAGGGCGTAGCGACCACATCGAGCGCCAGCGCGATCGCCCGGGTGTTCCAACAGCCCACAGAAAGCTCGTCGACCAAGCCCAACAGCGCACTCCAACTGGTTATCACTGAAACTCCGCCGGTCAGCATATGGACACACCATAAGAAGAAAGCGATGACGCTGGCTACAACCAGCAAGATCAACGCCATCGCCATAAAAAGGCTTGTCCATAGAAACGTGAAGAAGAGCGAAGAGGGTCGCGGCTGTTCTTTCCTGCCGATCATCACCGCAGCCCGCACTCCGGTTGCCAGGAAGGCAGGGCCGACCACGACAGCGTAAGGAACCAGCATCCCCGGATCTTGCACGCCGATGCCCACACCGATCAGAAGCGCAACGGCGGCGCAGGCGATTAGCACGCCGAGAAAGACCAATTGCACGCGCGACAATTCTGCCTTGGCTCCGGGCCCTGACGGTAATGGGGCAAGCGTGGAAACGGCATAGGGATCAGAATGATCCCGCTTCTCGCACAGCCAACACTTCACTGCATGCGGTGGATTGGTCGCGCCGCAGCGCCGGCAGACCATGGCCGGCATCAAAGGCGGTTCGCTCATGCTGGCTGCTCCTCGAGCGAGCGTTGCCTTTGGAGCATCTCCTCGCTGACGCGGCGCGGCATGCGGACGAGTTGACCGACGACGATGCCGGTCACCGCCAACGTCAGTTCGACGACGATCTGCTGGACGACGGGCGTCGTATGCACCGCATCGAACCAGTGCTCGTCGCGCTGTCCTACCAGCGCCATGTAGCCTAGCATGGCAGCCAGCGTCACAAACCACACCAGCGGCACACTGCCGCGCAAGCCCGCCAGCGCGATCAACAATCCGAAGCCAAACACCATGGGGCTGGCCGGCCCGCTCCCCAGGCCCGCCACCGCCGTCAGCAGCGCGACATCCAAACCGCTGGTGATATATTTCAGTCCCCTGGGTAACCATTGACGCGACAGGACGACCAGCACGCCTAGCGACACGAAGAACCAGGCGGCCGCCAGATACGTCGCTTGTCGGTGAAAGATTTCTTCCGCCGGTGAACGCTCCGAGAAGACGAGAAAGTGGAGCAGTTGCACCGCATAGAAAGCGGCGACGAGCGCAACCCGCACCAGCGCTGCGCGTACTTCGCCTTCGTACTCTAGCCAGCGGCTGGTCGTATAGCGCCACTGGTTCTCATATTCGCCGCTCGCTTGGTCCATCGATTGGGCTCCCATTCAACGCGACGCCGTAGCGTCCGGTTTCTTGCCGCAAACAGCGGGCTACCGCACGGCGGCTGATTATCACTGACCAGCGTCAACTTTTTCAACAGGCTGCTAAATCCCGCGGCGGCGATTCTCGTAAGTTAACGGTCTCTCAATCCGTGCACTTTGCCGCGGAACAATCGCCAGATCCAGAGCATCGCTCCGAGCATGACCACGGCCAGCCCTAAGATGGTAAACGTCATCCAAGTGGGCAGTTCCAAGATGGGCGCCGCATAGGTGCGCCGGAACGGTTCCCAACCGAGCAACACAATGACGGTGGCCACGCACAGATAAGGTCCATAAGGCCCGTGGCCGCTTCCCTGGATCAGTAAGCGAGCGACAAAGATGAGCACAGCCACCAGCGGGGCCACGAAGAAAACCAACAAGCTCGGCTGCCAGCCAATGTAGGTGCCGATCATGGCCATCAGCGTCACGTCGCCGAAGCCGAGTGCCTCGACTCGCAGCGCAAGTCGCGCAGCGATGCGCACCGCCCAGGTGATGCCTCCGCCGAACGCCAGGCCGCACAGCGCGCTGAGAAAATACTGCCAACGCGCAATCGGCATTTGCCAGGCCGCGACGATCGCGATCATCACCCCGATCCAAACTGCCGTTACGATCATCCACCAGCGCGTGCGGAAGATTCCAGCGAAGAAATAGACCGGCGCGCGATTCCAGCCGCGACGCGTGATCCACCTGCGATCGAGCAGTCCGAAGCACCAGAGACTGGCGATGCCAAGGGCCACCGCTAAGCCCAGCGGGCCGTTGAGCTCCTTGGGCCACGCCGCATAACTGGCGGCATCCATCTCGATCATGGTGGCGGCTCCGGGCAGCAGCGGCAACCAAGCCAGGAAAGTAGCACTGCCCAGCAAACCGAATAACGTGCCTGGCACGGTGATCGTGTCGGGAATCGACTGCTCGTCAAAGTCGATGAACGTCGCCACGGTCATCAGCGCGATCAGAACGTAGTGCGCCGCGAACTGGCAATGCAGTTCTGGCTGAAGACGAGCCGCCAGCCGCGCGGCCGGCAACAGCTGGCCCGTCGTCTCAGCGTCGTACAGCCAGAGCATCGCCAGCGGAAAACCGATCTCGATTAAGAGCGGCCGAAGCCAAAAGCGTTTGCCATGAAAGCGAGCCTCGGAGCGCCTTCGCCACCAACCAATGATCGGCATCCAATCAAGAAACTTGCGTTTCGGCGCGCCAGGCGGCGGCGGACTCCAAGGTCCAATCGCGCGCGGCTCATAAGCCTGCGTGTAGATCGCCCAATTGATCAGCCAAGCGACCCACAGCGAGATGACTAGAACGAGCAGCCGTGTAATGCCTGGGTGCGCGATAAGCCAATTGAGCATGTTCCGGTCCGCAACCCATGCAAGATGATCACGGCTTCCGTGCGCGCAACAGCATCGGCGATCACCTTATCGCCGCCAGTGGTCGATTCCTGTCGGATGCACTAGCCGATCGGCCATGAGGCCGGCAAGTTCGCCGGCGCGATGTTCTTTAGCCAATCGGCAATGTCGTCGCAGATTGCTTCGGCACTCAAGCCTTCGGTGTTGAGCGTTTTTTGCGCGACTGCGGCATAAAGAGGCTCGCGCTGGGCGAGCAGATTGACAATCTCGTCATAATCGCTGAGGGTCGACAGAGCCGGCCTGCGGGCCGCGGTGGTCTGGTCGCCTCGAATGCGCGACGCCAGAACCTGCGGCGGGGCTGTCAACCAAACGCGATGGCCGCTACGGCATATCGCCACGCGATTCGCCTCGCGGAGCACCGCGCCGCCGCCCAAGGCCACGACCGCCGGCTGAGCGAATGCGTCGGCGGCCAGTTGCTCGATGGCGGCCTGTTCGCGGTCGCGAAAACCGGCCTCCCCTTCGGAGGCAAAGATCTCGCGGATCGTTTGTCCGGCCGCTTGCTCGATCAAGTCATCGCAGTCGATGCTCGGCCTGCCCAAGCGCACGGCCAGCAATTTCCCGACGGTGGTTTTTCCGGAACCGCGATAACCGATCAAATAGACATGCATCGTTCGAGCGAAGACCTGTCTTTAGGCGACCATCGACAGCAGTCGCTCGTGGTCGGTGAAGATCGTTTGTTCGCGGTCGGGTCCGACGGAAACGACTTCGACCGGCACGCCGATCAGTTCGCTGATGCGATCCAAGTACTCACGGGCCAGCGCTGGGAATTCGTCCAGCCGCCGCACGCCGGTCACGTCCTGCTTCCAGCCGCGGAACGTTTCGTAGACCGGCACGGCTCTGCGGAGCACCGCTGCATCGCACGGGAAGTTGGTCAGGCGCTGGCCGTCGACTTCGTAAGCGACGCACACTTTGATTTCGTCCAGGTGGCCGAGCACGTCCATCATCATCAACGAGAGCGCATCGATGCCGCTGAGCCGCGCGGTATAGCGAACCGCGACGGCATCGAACCAACCGCAGCGCCGCGGTCGACCGGTCGTCGTGCCGTACTCGCGGCCGATTTCGCGGATTTTCTGTCCGACGTCGCAGGTTAGCTCAGTCGGGAAAGGCCCGCCGCCGACGCGCGTCGAGTACGCTTTGGCCACCCCGATGACGCGTTTGATCCACTTGGCCGGCACGCCCGAGCCCGCCGAGATGCCGACGCCCGAGGAGTTGCTGCTGGTCACAAACG
>JBQCEI010000087.1:0-3668 GCA_051960375.1 Aureliella sp.
ATAATCTCAATTTCGAAAATGCGCTCGCGAACTTCGTCGACCATCGCTGACAGTTCCGGATTGCGCTCGAAGATCGTCTGCATCTCTTTCGACAGCGGCCGGGCGGTAGCGTTGTTCAGCTCGCTGAACCTTCCGTATTCTCCCGTCTCAGGTCCGATCAAGCAGTCGAGCACGTCGTTGCGATTGGCCAAGCCCGCCTCGAAGGCCGACGCATGCCGAAGGAAATTAAGTCGGCGGCGCGAGGCACCCGCGCACGGTTCGTCAAGGAAGCGCTCGAGCTTCCATCTGCGCGCGTCTTGTTCGGGAGTTGTCTTAGCGCCGGTGGAATTCAAATACAACCGTAGGGCTACCATCCAAAACATAAGCAACTGATTGCTGCGCCAGTCCTTTTCGTCTTCGTCGTCCCAAGGTCGCCGCGGCGTTTTCTTCTCGGGCTCGGGTTTCGGGATCGCCGTTTGAATCACGGTCTCTGGCAACGAGGCCAACGCGTTCTCGGCGCAGTCGAGCAAATAATCGATGCAGCCGCCGGGAATCTCCAAATAGAACAGCCACGTCAGTATCCGGTCGACAATCCTCAGTTGCTTGGTCGGCCCAATCGAGAACTCGCCGACGATTTCTTTGGCCAGCTTGGCGTTCTTCGCATCTTTTTTTAGCCACTTTTGCGCCGCTACAAACTGGTAGCCCTCGACCAGCGACGCAAGCTGCATCGCTCGCAAGAGCTCCAGTCCATCCTTATCTTTCAGTGCAGCCGGTCGCGATGCCTTCCACTTGTCCCAAACCTCAGCCAGTGGAAACTTGGCCCACTGCTTGGCGAGCGGCTTCTTTAAATCGATATGCGGCAATTCCCACGAATGGACTTCGCCCAGCAGCTTGTCTTCATGTCTCCGATACGTGTGAAGCCGTACCGACGTCGCGCGATGTTCGACGATAAGCGCGTCGAGCGACTCGATGCAAGCCACGGCGGCTTTGGTAACCAGCGCCACCTTCTTCTTTTTCGGCGTCGCGACTTTGGTACGACCATTGGGATCAAACAGGCCGAGGCCATTTTCGAGCGTCACGATTTCATGGTCGGACGACTCGATCGCCGCTAGCTGCGACTCTTCGTCTTTGGTCAGCTTCTTTTGCTGAGCGCGATACCGTTGAGCTCGTTCCTGACAGGCGCTGCGCGAGCGATTGGCTTCGGCCAGCTGTCGGTAGATTTCCAGTCCGGCCAAGCGTCGGTTGCGGTCGCCGGCGCTCGCCAGGCGCTCGGCGCTGGCTAATGCGTCAGCATCGCCAGCGCTCAAGAGCATCTTGATGCAGCCCTTGCGCAGGTCGGCCGCCGTGCGACTGAGATAGCCTTCGATGATCAGCCGCTCGTCGGGCTTGAGCTTTTGTTTCTCAAGCGCGCTAAAGGCTGCACCGCGCACGTCGGCCGAAGCGTGACCGACCAGTTCGAAGAGCGTCGAGCGCGTGAGCGCATCCCACTTCTTTTGCGCAGCCAGCTGCGCGATGATGCCCTGCTGTGCCCACGGGTTGAGCCCTTTCATGTAGGGGAGCATGCGCGTCGGCGGCAAGTCACCCAATTCGCGCAGCAGCGCACCGGCCACCATGGAGCGATCGACCTTGCGCTCCGTCCATGGCCACACGATCGGCTTCAACGTTTGCGGCTTCTCGGGCAATCGCTGGTAGAGTCGCTCGAGCGCTTCGAACGTTCCATGCGGCGACTTCGGTCCGTCCGACTCATCGCCGATGAGGGCTTCGATATTGCCCTCGTTCAAACCGGTCCCTGTGGCGCTCGTAGCGGCCATCATGGCGACTTGCAGATTCGAATCGTCCAGAGCGATCGTCTTGACCTGCTCGGCCTCCTTGAGCCGGAGCTGGGTCAGCATCCAGACCGCGACGAACCGGACTTCATCCGACTTCGAACCGAGCAGGTTTCGGCAAAGCGGAATCGTCGCCAGGGCGTCTTCGTAGGCGTAGGCCCAGAGTGCGCGATAAACCGTCTCGCCGTCGGAATTCTTCAGGGCTTTGGCGCGTTCAGCCGGAGAATCCAAAAATCGTAAAATCGCTTCGACATTCTCGCGCAGAACTTTCGTACTCGCCGAATCCCAGCCGAGCCCTAGCCAAACATCTACCGCCCGAGCGACGCTGCTGAAACGCAACAAGTCATTGTCGAGTATCAGCCGCAGCATGCGCACAAAAGCTTGCGGATGCGCACAGTCGATGTTGTCAACGATCGCCTGCCTCAAACCTTCTTGCCGCTGAGCGGCTAGAAAAGTTTTTTCGATGAGGGTCCAGCCCTCTTCGCGCGAGGCGGCCAGCAGAGTCTGGATGACGTGCGGCCCCATGATGCCAACGGCGTGTTCGCGGGTTACCGTCTTGAGCAGAATGTCGAAAGCTTCGTTTCCCTCTTTGCTGCCGGCATCGATGGCCGTCGCTAGCAGAGGGACAACCGCGTAGGCGCCATAGTTGAGCGCATGCTGAGCCCACTCGGCGAGCCAGGGGACCGTGACCACCTCGGGCTTATAGGAGCGCATTTGGTTGAGAAAGATCATCAGCCACTGCATCCGGCGGTCGAGCGACGCCGCCGGGTGACCAGGAGCGCGAAACGCCTTGCGAGCGTACGACGATTGGTAGGGCTGTGTTTTCAGCCACTGCCAAGCCGCTTCCACCCAATCCGCGCACGCCGGCACGAACAGCGCCAAGACCTTCTTACGATCCGCCGCGCTCAGCTTTTCAAACTGCTGTACCTGCTGCTTGCGTTTGGCCTCCTGCTTTTCGAGCACCTCGGGCTTGGCTTGCCATGAACTTTGGAACGGCTTGCCGGTGTCGTCGTGACCGATGAGCAAGTATGCGGAACTTTTCAGCTTCTTAGGCAGCTTGGCGATCGCTCGGCCGTAGCGTTTGGCCAGCTGCGAATCGTCGCTGAAATCATCATCGAAATCGTCATCGACCTCGAGCTGATCATCGCCAGACTCGTTGAATGCCATTCGGAAGGGTGCTAACAGCGCTTGAATTTCGTCGGGCTTGGGCATGATGTTTCCAGAAGTTGGAGAATGCAGAGAGGATGAATGAGGAGAGCGAGAAGAACTGGGCGAGGGCAGGGCGATCGCCTACGAACAAATGTGTCAGCCGCCGGTGAGCATGGTCAGCCGGATGAAGGTGATGCGGCTGTCGGGTTGCAAGAAGACCTGTTGCTCCAGGTCGCGCTGTTCCTGGTCGTCGATGATGACCAGGTACAGTCCGTCTTCGAAGGCTTGGAGCGCGGCGCCGACGGCTTGATCGGGATCGACCGCTTGGATGCCAACCTCACTGGCCCCCATTTCGATTTTGCCGCGCTCGGCGGCCGCTTCGATCTGCTCGGCGGTGAGAGCCCGAACGAATTGGCGAGCGTGTTGTCTGTCTTGGAAGCTCTTCACTTCCTGGCGGACGATGCGTTCGATGAGCTCGCCGAGCGTCAAGCCTCCTCCGCCGCTATCAGCCTCGGGAGGGATCGGAACCGACCAATCGTCGAAGAGCCGCTTCTTGCTTCCAAGCACTTTGCTCGAGATGAGCATGGAACCCACACTCCCTAATGAGCCGGCGGGCGGTAGCCCCCGGTTTGCCAGGAAACCGGACGCCTCTGCGTGCCGGCTGATCCAATCAAAAGGCCGATTGAGCTGGCATGATAAGGGAGGGGAGAGCCG
>JBQCEI010000088.1:0-3556 GCA_051960375.1 Aureliella sp.
CGCGTGTCGCCTGATTAATCGCTAGTTTGCTTTGGTGGTACTGCGGCGAGGCAGAGCCTCGAAGACAGTGCGTTCCCAGGCGGAGCCTGGGATCGAGGTGTGGGGAACGCGCGTCAGGAGAGAACAGACCCTGAATGGACCGCTGGGGCGAATCGATCTACAATCAAGGCTTGCTTTCCCACCTCAACGCCGCTCGCTGTGCGACCTTACGGAAACGGCCTTATGCTACGCCTTCTACTTTGCCTGGCCTGTGTGTGGGCCAGCGCGTTCGTTGTGGCTCAGGGCGATGAGCCGCTGCAGTTCAACCGCGATATCCGTCCGATCCTGAGCGCGGCCTGCTATCGCTGCCATGGCTTCGATGCCAAGGCCCGCCAAGCCGATTTGCGGCTCGACGTGGCCGACGAAGCGTACCAGGAACGCGATTCGGGACGAGCCGTCGTGCCGGGCAAACCCGATGAGAGTCTGGTCTGGCAACGCGTATCGAGCACCGATCCCGATTTGGTGATGCCGCCGCCTGATGCCGTGCGGCAGCTGACCGACGACGAGCGCAAGCTGATCAAGCGCTGGATCGAGCAGGGCGGGGCATACCAGAAACACTGGGCCCTCGAGCCGATCATCAAGCCGTCGCTCCCCGAACCCGCGGATCAGTACGCCGCTTGGAACGCCAATGCGATCGATCGCTTTCTCCTGCCGCGCATCCTGGCAGGGGGGCTGAAGCCTCAAGGCGAGGCAGATCGCGCGACGCTTGTTCGCCGAGTCGCTTTTACGCTCACCGGTCTGCCACCGACGCTCGAGGAAGTCGATCAGTTTGTCAGCGACACCTCGGCTGATGCTTACGAGCAGATGGTCGATCGCTACTTGAAGTCGCCGGCCTTTGGCGAAGAGATGGCGCGGCACTGGTTGGATGTTGCGCGCTACGGCGACACGCACGGCCTCCACCTCGATAACATTCGCGACATCTGGGGCTATCGCGATTGGGTGGTTAATGCGTTCAACGCCAATCAGCCTTTCGATCAGTTCACGATCGAACAGCTCGCGGGCGATTTGCTTCCCAACCCAACGCAGTCGCAACTGGTCGCCACCGGATTCAATCGCTGCAACGTCACGACGAGCGAAGGGGGAGCAATCGCCGACGAGTTCTTGTTCCGCTATGCGGTCGATCGCGCCAGCACCACGATTCAAACGTGGCTGGGCATGACCGGCGGCTGCGCGGTGTGCCACGATCACAAATACGATCCGCTGTCGACGAAAGAGTTTTATTCTTTCTATGCGTTCTTCTACAGCGCGGCCGATCCCGCGATGGATGGCAACGCTCGCGACACTCCGCCGTATCTGACACTCGAAACACCCGAGCAGGCCGCTGAGCTCGCGCGGCTGAAGAAGGTCGAAGCAGACGTCGAGCGGCGCTGCACTGAGCTTGCCGAAGAAGCCGCTAAAACGGTGACCACAGCAGGCGATGGCAACTCAGTCGCCGACGGGCCCATTGATGACGTATGGCTCGACGACAGCCTGCCGCTCGGCTCAAGCGGCAACAACACGTCGCGCAACCGCGAGCTCTGGGACGAGCGTTCGGAGCTCGAAGTGCCGCTCGGCCATCGCTCACTGAAGATGGCCTTTGGCGATTACTACCAACAAAAGATCGACGGCGGTATCGTTCCGCGCGTTATTCCCGCCGACGGAAAACTTTCGTTCTGGCTGCGCATCGATGAACATCATCCGTCGCAAGCGGTGATGATCGAACTGAACACTTCGGCCGGCCAGCGCCGATTCGGCTGGGGCAAGACCGATCTGCTGCGCCGGGGTGCGTTCGACGCGACCGGCAACAACCGGCTCATGGGCGAAGTGCCCGCAGCCGGCAAGTGGCACAAGCTGACGGTCGCCACCGCGGAACTGAATCTGCCCGCTGGAACCTTTGTCAACGATCTGCTGCTGTCGCAATTCGGCGGCATCTGTTGGATCGACGCTCTGGGAGTGCGGGGGAGCGCTGCCGCGGAGAATGATCCGCGCCGATCGCTCGACAACTGGTGGAACTACGCCAAGGGAAAGAAGATCCCGCTGGTGCCGGGCGAAGTCGCTCAGGCGCTGCAAGCTGGCAAGCAAGCCGACACGAGCGAAGGCACGTTGTTCCAGATGCGCACGCAGTTCGCCAAGTATTTGGCCAGCAACGTATCGAGCGAACTGGCCGCCGCGCGCACCGCTTGGAACCGCGAGCGCGAATCCCGCACGCGGCTCGAGCAAAGCATTCCGGGGACGCTGATCTACAAGGATCTGCCGACGCCGCGCGTGGCTCACGTCATGAAGCGCGGCCAATACGATGCGCCGGGTGAAGAAGTCCAGCCCGCCACGCCCGCATTCTTGCCGCCGATGAAGCTCGCCGAAGGTCAAACGCGAGCCACCCGGCTCGACATGGCCCGCTGGCTGGTTGCGCCCGAGCATCCGCTCACACCTCGCGTGACCGTCAATCGCTTCTGGCAACAAGTCTTCGGTATCGGGCTGGTCAAGACGAGCGATGACTTCGGCACGCAGGGCGAAGCGCCTTCGCATCCCGAGCTGCTCGACTGGTTGGCTGCGGAGTTTCGCGCGAGTGGCTGGAACGTCAAACAGCTCATGCGGCTGATGGTCACCAGCGCTGCGTTCCGCCAGAAGAGCACCGTCAGCGAAGAAGCACTGGCGAAAGATCCGCAGAACCGATTGCTCGCTCGCGGCCCGCGAATGCGGCTGGATGCCGAGCAGATTCGCGATAACGCGCTCGCCGTCAGCGGCTTGCTCAATTCGCGCATGGGCGGCCCTGGCTTCCGCGGCTATCAACCGCCCAACATCTGGGAACCGGTCGGCTACGGCGATAGCAACACGCGTTACTACTTGCAAGACTACGGACCGGATCTCTATCGCCGCAGCTTGTACAGCTTCATCAAGCGCACTGCGCCGCCGCCATTCATGTCGAACTTCGACGCTCCCAACCGCGAGATGTTCTGCACGCGCCGCGAGCGAGGCAACACGCCGCTGCAAGCCCTGCAGCTGATGAACGACATCCAGCACGTCGAAGCCGCGCGCGGACTTGCCGAACGCATCTTGCGCGAAGGAGGTCAAACGGCCGAGCAGCGCATCGACTACGCAGTCCGGCTGACGCTGGCTCGAGCCCCACATGCTGAAGAAGCCCAGTTGCTCGCGCAAAGCCTGGAAAGATTCGTACAGCGCTACGCCGAGGATGCCGCAGCAGCTAAGGAGCTGTTGACAGTCGGTCAGTCGCCCTCGGGCAGCACGTTCGATTCCCAAGAGCTAGCCGCCTATACGCTGCTGGCCAACCTGATCTTGAATCTCGACGAAACCGTCACCCGCAATTGAGTTTTAACGGACGGCCGAATGAATCCAGCCGGCACGTGGTAGCGTCCCTTCATCCGTCGGAAAACGGGTTCCGCGTTTGCCCCTCACCCCCCCGGCCCCCCGGGCACCCCCCCCCGGGCGGGGGGGGGGGGTGCAGCAATTGTGGGCACACCCCAGACAAATATTAAGACACACCCCCCCCCACGCGGGGGGGGGGGGGGGGGTGGGGGGG
>JBQCEI010000089.1:0-4093 GCA_051960375.1 Aureliella sp.
CTATGGCATCACGCCCGAAACGATGGGCTGCGAAGTGCGAAGCAGCATGGAAGTGATCGAGGTCTGCCGGGCTCGCGAAGGTTTTACCGTCTACTTCGATCGACATGCCAGCACGGCGGATCACGTGCTCGTGGTCAACCGCGTGAAATCGCACACGCGCTTCTGCGGACCGATCGAAAGCGGGCTGATGAAGATGATGCTCATCGGGCTGGGCAAGCAGCACGGCGCGAACGTCTACCATCGCGCGATCATCAACTACTCGTTCGATCAAATCGTGCGCTCGGTGGCTCGTGAGACGATCCAGCGCTGCCACATCGTCGGCGGCTTGGCAATCTTGGAAAACGGCTACGAAGAGACTGCCGAGCTGGTCGGCGTGGCGCCGAGCGAGATCGAGCAAGTCGAGCCCGAGCTGCTCAAGAAGGTGCAGAGCTGGGCGCCGAAGCTGCCAGCCGACAAGCTAGCGCTGCTGATCGTCGATCATATCGGCAAAGAGATCAGTGGCGCCGGGATGGATACCAATGTCATCGGACGCAAATACAACGACCACGCCGCCATCGGCGACGAGCGGCCCAACATCCATCACATCTACGTCCGCGGGCTCACCAAAGCGACCCACGGCAATGCGACCGGCATCGGCATTGCCGAGCTGTGCCATCGCCGCGTCGTCGAAAACATGGACGTCGAAGCGACGCGCATGAATTGCATGACCGGCGCGCACCTGACCGCGGCGATGATTCCAGTCGATTTTCCAACCGATCGAGACGCTTTGCACGTCGGCTTCGGCATGGCGGGAATGCTGACGCGCGATGAAGTGCCCGCGATGTGGATCGAAGACACGTTGCACCTCGAAGAAATCGAGTGCAGCCAAGCGCTCTTGCCGCAGCTCTCAGCCCTCGAACAAGTCGAAGTCCTCACTCCGCCGAGGCCGCTCGAGTTCGACTCCCACGGCGATCTCGTACCGCGGTTTTAACGCAGAGAACGCAGAGAATCTCCGCGCTCCCCGCGTCCTCCGCGGTAAACTCTTCTTACTCAACAGGCCGCAGCACAACGCGTCGCAGGTCCATGACTGCCGCGCCGGGTTTGCTACGCGGCTTGACCGCAAGAGTTTGCTCGCCCGCCTTCAGCTCGACCTGGCCGATCGTGCGCAAGATCATGTTTTGAAAATGCCCGGTATCGATGACGGTAAAGGGCAGCACTTGATCGCCGACTTTGACATCGACTTCTGCTCCGCCAGAGCCCTGACCGCAGCCCTGCTGGATCTCGACTTCGTATCGTCCGTCTGCCGGCACGCTGAACTTCCACTCGGCCCAGTCCTTGGGATTGGTCCAGTAGCCGAGCACGTTCTTGTTGGATTCCGGTTCATAACGCATTTTGTCGGCATGGATGATCGCATCCTTGGCGTGCAAGCGAATGTCGCCTTTGGATGGAGTGACTCGCGGCTTGCGGTCCTTGATCGCCGTGTTCATCGCTTTGCGCCAATCGACCCAGTGTTTTTCGGTTGCGGCGGCAGTGGCTGCGGCGACGAGCTTTGAAGGGTCTTGTTCGACGTACAGCCGATCGTGCAGCTTGGAATCGTACTCGGGGTTGGGCGTCGGCATCTGCGCGCCGACGCGCACGCGCCACGCTTCGAGCTGAGCACGCATGTCGCGAGCCCGCTCGGGCTGTTGCTCAGCCAGGTTCTTCGTTTCGCTGGGGTCGCTGGCCAAATCGTAGAGCTCGAGCGAATTGTCTTCGAGTTGCTCGACCAGTTTCCAGTTGCCCAGCCGCATGGCGCTGGCCGGCCGACTGCCTTGATTGGTGTAGTTGGGGAAGTGCCAGAACAGCGGCCGCTCGGCGAGCGACTGGCCGCGGAGCAGCGGCATCAAGCTGACGCCATCGAGCGGACCGACCGTCTTGGCAACGTTGATGCCGGCCGCTTCCAGCAGCGTAGGCACCAGATCGGTCAGGACGACGGGCGTATCGACCGTCTTGCCCGGCTCGACCACGCCCGGCCAGCGGATGATCAGCGGCTCGCGCAGGCCACCCTCGTAGACATAACCCTTGCCGGCGCGATACGGCGTGTTGTGAGTCGCCGGCGTGCCGGGGAATTCGAGCACGTGCAGTCCGCCGTTGTCGCTGGTGAAAATGAAGATGGTGCGTTCGGTCAAGCCGAGCTCATCGACCTTGTGGATCAAACGCCCGACGGCATCATCGAGCGTCTCGATCATAGCGGCATAAGTCGGGTGAAACGCGTCTTGGTTTTTCTTGATCAGCTCGGGTTTCGCGCCCAGCGGTATGTGTGGGTTGTTGTGGGGCACGTAGCAGAAGAACGGCTGGTCGCGATGTTCTTCGATGAACTGTTCCGCGGCGCGCGTGATCGCGTACTCTCCCTTGCCACCTTCATCGGCGGTCGGCTTGGTGTTGGCCGGAGGCATGACGGCGACGTCGAAGCCTTGCTCTTTGGGACTGAAGCCTTTGCCACCCAAGTGCCACTTGCCGAAAAGGCCCGTTGCGTAACCCGCTTGATGAAGCCACTCGGCCAGCGTCGGCTCTTCGAGCGGCAACTGGCCTTCGATCACCGGCTGAAGCATCTTTTGCGACGCCGCATCGGCTCGGCCGGGCAGGTAGTTGGTCAAATGCACTCGAGCCGGGCACTTGCCCGTCATGAGCGATGCTCGCGACGGCGAGCAAATCGGCTGGGCGGTGTAGGCCGTGGTGAATCGCATGCCGCTGGCTGCCAACTGGTCGAGTCGCGGTGTGTGCTGATCCTTGCGACCATAGCAACTGAGGTCGTTGATCCCGAGGTCGTCGGCCAGGACCAAGACGATGTTCGGTCGAACCGGATCGGCGCCATGGGCGGTGGGAATGGCGATCAGCGCCGCGGCTAGCGCGGCAAGAAAAAGGCGGCACAGGTGGAATGTCATGAGGTGGTTCCTTTTTTCTTGTGTGGCACTGGCTATGCCAGTGGCTCTTATTTCGAAGTTTACCGCGTTCAGGACCCCAACCACTCACTACTGGCGAAGTCTTTCGCGATAGCGCTGGCGGAGACTGGTTCGGCATGGGAACGCTTCAGCGTGTCTTCGAACGCTTCAACTTCGAAGCAGAAGTCACTGGCATAGCCAGTGCCACACTCGAAGAGCTCCGCCTTGGCAACTTGATTAAGGCACTACGTTCGGTCCGGGGACAGCGGCGGGGACATGGGCTGTGCCCTTAGCTGGACCGCGGACCTTCAGGAAGCCCGAGAAACTCACGATGATCGCCGCCAGCAGCACGATGACTTTCAGCCACATGGCTCGCTGAGCGCGCATGCCTTCCATCGCCTTGGAGCGGCCCACCAAGGCCGAGGCGATGAAGAATATGCCGAAAGCCAGCAGGATCTTCGTGCCGATCAACGCATGATAGAGCCCGTCGCCTTTGTGATTGGGCATCTGACGGAAGTAGTTGTAGAAACCGGTTACCAGAAAGAGCAGGATGCCCAGATGCACGTAGCGCTTCCAGCGACCGACGACCAGGCCGCGCAGCTTCTCGTGTTGCGCGTTGTCGATCTGTTCGGCCGACGGCAACAACACGAAGGCCAGGAAGACGGTGCCGCCGACCAGCACGATCGCGGTCGATACGTGTACGATGCGCGAGATGATGTCGATCACCAATAGACTATCCATACGTTGTAAATCCTGCTGTGCTGTGGGCGCGGAACTGCTAGTAGATGATGCTGGACGGCCCCGAGTTTTTTACCGCCCAGGACGCAGAGAACGCGGAGGAACGACTGAGGTGGATTACAATTCTAGGCTACAAAACAATGGACTGATAGCGTGCCTATGCCACGCATCACCAGAGCCCGCAGGTGCGCGTTAGAATCGTTGGCTCGGCTGCTTCGGGGAACATCAGCCGGCGCGCGGTAGCAACACAGCTTTTGTAGCCCGACGCGTAAGTTTTAAAGTTGCGCGTTCTTGTAACCCGACGCGTAAGCGAGGGACGAACCTGCCACAAAAGTTGATCAGCCCGTGCTTCAGAAGACCCCTCACCCCCGACCCCTCTCCCCGAAGCGGGGCGAGGGGAGAGAAGATTTTTTTCGCGAGCGCAACTCTTTTCTTCACTCCCCCTCGCCCCGCTT
>JBQCEI010000090.1:0-10573 GCA_051960375.1 Aureliella sp.
AAAGCGTTCGGCCAGCAGTTTGAAGCCTGCGTCGATCATCTTTTGCGACACCGGCGGGAACGAGTAGAGCAAGTGCCAAATGCTCGAACCGGTGAAGCCGTTGACGATGCCGACGCCGAACTTCTGAGCCGCGCGAGCGGTTTGCTTGAGCTCTTCAGCGGCGCGCTGATTGACGCCGGCCGGTTTGCCATCGCCCCAGACGTAATCCGGGACGATCATCTTGTGACGCTCGTCGATGTTGTCCAGCACGGCTTGGCCGACCAGGTGAGCGCTGATGGCGTAGCAGGCCAGGTCGTTGGCCTCGAGCGTTTCTCGCTTCTTGGCGCAGTAGCTGTCATCCGAGACAGCCTTGTCCACTTCGAAGTGATCGCCCCAACAAGCCAGTTCGATGCCATCGTAGCCAAACTGCTTGGTGAGTTTGACCATCTGCTCGAATTTGAGGTCAGCCCATTGGCCGGTGAACAGCGTGACGGGTCGCGCCATAAGTGCAAATCTCCAAGTGGTGAAGTCGGAACGTTCGTCGGTCAGGAGGTCAGGTCGCGGGCTCTTGTAACCCGACGCGTAAGCGAGGAACGAACCTGCCACAAAGCCTGACAGCACATCGTTTGTCGAGCGAGGCTGCCTCTGGGCAGTGAAAAACGCTGCGGCTGTCCTTTACGGCGGGTTCGTCCCTCGCTTACGCGTCGGGTTACATGAATTACTCCCTGGTCTTTCGGTTGCGAAAAGATGTGTTGGTCAATGTGGGGCGGCAGCCCGAATTTACGTGTCGGTCGCCCGGCATCGGCTCTGTGAGTTCTCTTTATCGCTGGCCGCGAGATTGCAAACACTTGCAGGTCCAGCGGCGCACGCACCGATCATACTCGGCCCAGGTCGCTCGGCTGCACAGTTCGTCTCAATCAGCCGGCACGCGGGGTAGCGTCCGGTTTCCTTGTTCCTGCCGGCGTCCAGCGCTCGCCGGCTGATCACAGAAGCGGCGGTACTATTCTTCTTCGTCGCCGGCCGGTTCGCCACTTTCCAGGCTTTCGGGGCTGAAACCGGTGATCGGACCGCTACCCAGTTCGCCTGTCAGATCGCTCGTCAGATCGCTTGCTTCCAGCGCGCTGTCGCCGGCTTCCGGCGGCGGGGTCACCGGCGGCAGGCTGGCAGCCGCGGCCCCGACAGCCGATTCGTCTTCCTGCGGCACTTTGACGATCGCCGCCAGAGTATCGCCTTCATCCATCCGCATGATCTTAACGCCTTGGGTGTTGCGTCCGATGATGTTGATCTCGCGGACGGCAACGCGCTGGATCTTGCCGCGGGTGGTCATCATCAGGATCTCGTCCTCGTCGGTGACCGAGACGATGCCGATGACGCGGCCGTTGCGCTTGGTGGTCTTGATGTCGATCAAGCCGCCACCGCCGCGGCGCTGGGTGCGGTACGAGTTGGACGAGGACAGATCGTCGCCCGGTTCGCTTTCGCTTGCTTCCGGCTCGGCCGCTTCGGCAGTGGCTCCTTCGGCAGAAGCCTCTTCGGCAGAAGCCCCTTCGTTTTCCTCGCCCCCTTCTTCGGATTCCGGCAGCGGCGCCAGGACTTCGCCCGGGCCGAACCAGGTGCGCTTGCCGTAGCCCAGCTCGGACACGGTCAGCAGCGTAGCGTCGGGATCGGCGACGACCATGCCGACCACTTCGTCGTTCTTGCGGAGGCGAATGCCTTTAACGCCCGAGGTGTTGCGGCCCATCGAGCGGGCATCGGTTTCCGCAAACCGAATCGCCCTGCCCTGAGCCGTTTCCAGCAGCAGTTGATCGTTCGGCTTGACGACGACCACATCGATCAGCGCATCGTCTTCCTTGAGCTTGATTGCGATGATGCCACCTTTTTTCGGGCGGCTGTAGGCATCGAGCGGCGTCTTCTTAATCAGCCCCTTCTTGGTCGCCATGACCAGGAAGTGGCCCGGCAAGTTGAAGTCGCGGACCGCCACGCACTCGGCGATCTTTTCGTCGGGAGCCAAGTTGAGCAAGTTCACCAGGGCCCGCCCTTTGCTCTCGCGGCTCAGCTGGGGAATATCGTAAACCTTCTGCCAGTACACCTTGCCCTGCGTGGTGAAGAACAGCAGATAAGCGTGGGTGCTGGCGATGAACAGGTGTTCGATCGGATCTTCTTCTTCGGTCTTGGCGCCGGTGATCCCTTTGCCGCCGCGGCGCTGAGCGCGGTAGGTCGTCGCCGGAATGCGTTTGATGTAGCCGCGGTGGCTGATCGTGACCACCATCGTCTCTTCGGTGATCAGGTCTTCGAGATTGTAGCTGCCGATCTCTTCGCCGCTGATCTCCGTCCGCCGGTCGTCGCCGAAGCGGCGGCTGATCTCTTCCATCTCCGCTTTGATGATGTCGGTGATGTTCTTAGGATCGGAGAGGATCTCGAGATAGCGGGCGATCTCATCGAGCAGCTGAGAGTGTTCTTCGGCGAGCTTGTCCTGCTCGAGGTTGACCAACTGGCCCAGCCGCATCGCCAGGATGGCATCGGTCTGAACGCTGGTCAGCGAGTAGGTGCCTTGGATGCCGCGGTCGCGCTGGAAGTCGACAAAGCCGCGAGCGCCCAGAGCGCGTTCCATCATCGATGCGGGCACTTCCACGCCCATCAGCCGCTCTTTGGCTTCGGCCTGCGTCGCGCTGGTGCGGATGATCCGAATGATCTCGTCGATGTCGGCCAGGGCCAGCATCAAGCCTTCGACCGTGTGCTTGCGTCGGCGAGCGCGATCGAGCAAGTACTGGGTGCGGCGGCGAATGACCGTAATGCGATGCCGGATGAACTCCTGGATCATCTCCTTGAGCGTCAGCTCGCGCGGCTTGCCATCGACCAGCGCCAGCAGAATGATCGAGAACGATTCCTGCAGCGGCGAGAATTGATAGAGCTGGTTAAGCACGACGTCGGCATCGGCGTTCTGCTTGATCTCGATGACCAGCCGCACCGGCTCTTTGAGGTCGCTCTCGTCGCGGATCGCCGAGATGCCTTTGATCTTGTCGCTGCTGACCAGAGCGGCGATGCGTTCGATGACGCGGTCGCGAAACTGCTGGAAGGGAATCTCGCTGACGACGATCCGCGAGCGATTGCGAACCGTTTCGATGCGAGCTCGAGCGCGAATGACGATCGTGCTGCGGCCGGTCTTATAACCTTGGTGAATGCCGTAGCGGCCGCAGATGATGCCGCCGGTCGGAAAGTCGGGACCGGGAATGATGTCGATCAGTTCATCGATCGAGACATCGGGATCGTCGATGACGCGAACGACGCCGGTGCAAATCTCGCGCAGGTTGTGCGGCGGAATGCTGGTCGCCATACCGACGGCGATACCGGTCGCTCCGTTGACCAACAGGTTCGGGAAACGCGACGGCAGCACGACCGGCTCTTTGCGCGTCTCGTCGTAGGTCGGCACGAAGTCGACCGTGTCGAGCTTCAAGTCCTCCAGCAGCATCGCGGCGGCGGTGCTCAGCCGAGCTTCGGTGTATCGCATCGCAGCTGGCGGCAGGCCGGCGATCGAGCCGAAGTTGCCTTGCTTGTCGATCAGCACGTGCCGCATGTTCCATTCCTGGGCCATGCGGACGAGCGTCGGATAGATGACCGCTTCGCCGTGCGGATGGTAGTTGCCGCTGGTGTCGCCGGAGATCTTGGCGCACTTGACGCGATGGGCGCCCGGGGTGAGGTTCAAATCGTTCATCGCCACCAGGATGCGGCGCTGGGACGGCTTGAGCCCGTCGCGCACATCGGGCAGAGCCCGGCTGACGATCACGCTCATCGCGTAGGTGAGATAACTCTCACGCAGCTCGTCCTCGATTGGCAATGTGATCAGGCGCGTGCCATCCTCCCCGCCCGAGGCCGGCGGGAGAACGGGTCCATCATCGTCGGGAGGCAAATCGGCCAAAGCGAAATTCTTTCAGTACAAGAAGCGGCTGGCGACCGGGCCACAATGCGTCAGCGGCCGCCGTCGGTATCCCAAAGGAAGAGCCAGATCGTACCAGAATTTCCAGCGGTTGCCAACGGGACGGCCACGCCGGCCGCTCGGCGCAAGTGACGTCTGGGAAAGCTTTTACGGATGGTTTTTTACCGCGGAGGACGCAGAGGGCGCGGAGGAGCGAATCCTGCACGATTTCGGGCGCGTCTGGCGTTGGAGGACTCCAGATCCGTGGTAAGATTTCCGATGGGTGTGTAAGTTTCCCACTTTTGCGATTTTTGAAGTCGAGATATTTGCGTAGGGCAAGCCGATGAGTAGCGGTCAAGGGCCGGATAGCGGACACGAACAACAAGCCAGCGATCAACCAGCCGACACTGCGCCGGCCGCCAACCTGACTCCGGATGCCAGTGAAGGCCAAGCTGCAGCTCAGAGCCAAGCCGGCAATGCTGCCCAGGCGAGCAGTGCCGATCCGGAGCATGCGGGCGGCACTTCAGGCAAAGGACCGGCCGCTCCCGCCAGCGGCCCGCTGAGCATCGATCGCATTCGCGAGCTGCGAGCCAGCCAGCAGAACGTCGCTCGCCAGCAAAGCCAGCAACCGCGCCCGCCTCAACGCCAGCCGCGGCCGGCCCCTGCTGCACAGGCTCCTGGCTCGCAAGCTCCTACGACTCAGGCTCCTGCAGCGCAGGCCGCCGGAGAGCAAACGGCTAGTCAGTCGCCTGCCGCCGAATCGGCCGCGCCAGCCGCTGGCACTCCGGGCGCAGCGGCACCTGCCGGCGGTGCACCGGCACCCGCCGGCGGCGCCCAGGCCGAAGGAGGCAAGCGCGAGCGTCGCCGCACGATCGGCAAGTCGCGGCCCGAGCCGGTCGTCGATCGACCGCCGCCCAAGCTGGAAGTCCCCTCGCGCCGCGCGGCCTTGCCGAGCGAACTGCAAAACGAACTCGAAAGCGCGCTAGCCGGTACCGATCTGGATCGCATGTTGATCGGCGACAGCATGGTGCAAGTCGGACGCGAGTTGGAAGAAGGCCAGCGCGTGCAAGGTCGCGTGCTAAAGGTCCACGGCGAACATGTCTTCCTGTCGCTCGGTGGGCCCAACGAGGGCATCATCTCGATCCTGCAATTTACCGAGCCCCCTGCCGTCGGCTCGACGCTCGAAGTCGTCATTCGCGGCTATCTGCCTGAAGAAGGCTTGTACGATCTGTCCGTCCCTGGCAGCGCGGTCAGCGTCAGCGACTGGGAAGATCTCAAGGAAGGCGAAGTCGTCGAAGCCAAGGTCACTGGATCGAACGCCGGCGGCCTCGAGTGCCAGGTCGGCAGCGTGCGCGGATTCATTCCCGCCAGCCAGGTTGCCGAATACCGCGTCGAGGACTTGAGCGAGTTCGTCGATCAGAAAGTGCTGTGCGTGATCACGCAGGCCAATCCTGGTCGCGGCAACCTAGTCCTCTCGCGCCGCGCAGTGCGCGAGCGCGAGCGGGCTGAAAAACGCGAACCTCGCTTGCAAGAGCTCGAGGTCGGCGCAACGGTCGAAGGCACGGTGCGCAAGCTCATGGACTTCGGCGCATTCGTCGATATCGGCGGGCTCGACGGACTGCTGCATATCAGCCAACTGTCGTGGGAGAAGGTCAAGCACCCGAGCGAAGTGGTGCAAGAAGGCCAGAAGGTCCAGGTCCGCGTCGAGAAGATCGATCCGCAGAGCGGCAAGATCAGTCTGTCGTATCGTTCGCTGCAAGACCATCCTTGGTCGAACATCGAAGAACGCTTTCCGGTCGGCGCGATCGTTCATGGTACGGTTTCGCGCATCGCCGACTTCGGAGCTTTCGTGCGGCTGGCCACCGGCGTCGAAGGACTGGTGCACTTGTCCGAACTGGCTCATCATCGCGTGCACCGCGTCAGCAACGTAGTGCAGGAAGGGCAGGAAGTCGACGTCAAGGTGTTATCGGTTGAACCGGAGCGTCAGCGCATGAGCCTATCGCTCAAAGCGGCTCAGCAGCCCCCCGAAGCCGCAGCGGCCCCGCAAGAGCCCGAGGTCGAAGAAGCCCCGCGCGAGCTCGCGTTGCCCAAGCACCGCGGCCCGCTCAAAGGCGGCATTTCCAGCCGCAGCGAAGGCGACAAATTCGGCCTCAAGTGGTAACCGGTCCTCAGCACTTCCTCCGCGCCTCCTCCGCGCTCTCTGCGTCTCCGCGGTTAATGGTCTTCATTAGCCGCGGAGGTAGATGTCCCATGCCCGGTATGGCAGTTGCACAATGATAACGGCATCACGGTCCCTGGCAGGATTGCTGACAGGGACTTTTCGTCGTTGCAATAAGAGGTGCAATCATGGCCGCCGAACGAACCAGTGAAAAGCTTGCCAAATCGGTAAGGGGTGAGGACAAACCGATCAGCGAAAAACGTCCCAGCATGCCGCTCGCGCTAGTCGGAGCGTATCCGATCGCTTTAGTGATTATCTTGCTGCTGATTGTCTTGTGGCTGTCCTACTTCGGCTTACCTGGTCGATAGTCCTACCCGTAAATTGCGCCTGCTCGATAACGCTTTCCATCGAAGTCTGCCCGGCTGCTCAGTCGCGAAGCGACGACATGCATTAGCCTGGGACGCAAGTCCCAGGTGATGGGCAACGCGGAAGAATGACAGTCGCGAAGCGACGGCATGAGGCTCGCGTCGCATGAGCGCCTGTATCGGAAGGTCATGCCGTCGCTTCACGACTCGCGGAGTTGGCTTTGCTGCAGACCTGGGACTCGCGTCCCAGGCTAATGCATGCCGTCGCTATCGCGACTCCGCGAAAACGCCTTCTCCGCGCTCTCCGCGTCCTCCGCGGTAAAAACAACGGAGGGCTACTGCTTTTTAATCTCGTCGGCGATGGCAAAGGCAATCTCGAGGGCTTGCTCATAGTTGAGCCGTGGGTCGCACTGCGTCTGGTAGGCGGTGTGTAAATCGTCCTCGGTCAGACCACCTGAGCCGCCGACGCATTCGGTGACGTTCTCGCCGGTCAGCTCGAGGTGCACGCCGCCGAGCCGCGAGCCACACTCGTGATGAATGTGGATCGACTTGCGGAGCTCGCCGAGCACGTCGTCGAAACGCCGCGTCTTGTGCCCCGAAGTGGCCGTGCGGGTATTGCCGTGCATCGGATCGCAGACCCACAGCACGCGGCGGCCTTCTTTTTGAATTGCTTCGACGAGTGGCGAAAGTTTTTTGTCGATGTGCTCGTGCCCCATGCGGTGGATCAGGATCAACCGCCCCGGTTCGTTGGCCGGATTGAGGATGCGCGTCAGTTCGCACAGTTCGTCAGGCGACATGCTCGGACCGACTTTGACGCCGACCGGATTGCGAATGCCGCGCATGTATTCGATATGAGCTCCATCGATCGCTCGCGTGCGATCGCCCAGCCACGGCAGGTGAGTGCCGAGGTTGTACCAGCCGCAGCCACGCACGCTCTCGCGCGTCATGGCTTGCTCGAAGTGCAGGTGCAGAGCTTCGTGCGAAGTGAAGAAGTCAACGCGCTTGAGCTCGGCTAGCGGCGCATTGGAAATCGTTTCGATGAAGCGTATCGCCCTGGTGAGTGACTGAGCCACGTTTCTATAACGCTTTGATTCTTCGCTGCCGGCGACGAACTGCAGTTTCCAATTCTCCGGATGGTGCAGGTCGGCAAAGCCACCTTGGCTCAAGGCGCGAATGAAGTTGAGCGTGATGGCCGAACGCTCGTAACCGCGGAGCAGCAGCTGCGGGTCGGCGCGGCGATGGCCCTCGGAGAACCCGCGACGGTTGATCAAGTCGCCGCGATAGCTCGGCAGCGTCACGCCGTCGCGCTGTTCGACGTCGCTGCTGCGCGGCTTGGCGTACTGGCCAGCGATTCGTCCGATGCGGATGATCCGCTGGCCCGAGCCATAGACCAAGACCAGGCTCATCTGCAGAAGGACTTTGAGCTTGCTGGCGATCGGTTCGGCCTGGCAATCTTCGAAGCTTTCGGCGCAGTCGCCCCCTTGTAGCAGCCAGCCGTCGCCCGCCTGAGCTTCGGCGATCAAGGACTTGAGCGTGTCGACTTCCCAGCTGGTCACCAGCGGCGGAAGCAGCCGCAGCGCGGCGAGGACCTCGCCCAGGACAATCGGATCATCGTAGGTCGGTTGCTGACTGGCATGGCGCTCTTTCCAAGAGTCCAGGCTCCACGTTTTCGTCATAGTGTTTTCTTGAGGCAGTTTCGTTAGCTCGGACAGGTCGAAGCCCGCGGCACTTTCTCCGCGAACTCCGCGTCCTCCGCGGTAAAAAATCCGATCAATGGGCAGCAGAGGTCACTCGCTTTCGCGGACGATGCGGATCTCGCGTCGCCCCGACGAGTCGGCCCAGGCCCGGGCCATGGCGGCCGTATTGAAGTGCGTGACGATGTGGTAGTTCTTGTCGATCGCAATCAGGCCGCCGCAGTCCTCGGGCAGAGTGTCATCGATGATCGCCTTGGCGGCATCGGAGAGCGACTGGGAAGTATATCGTAAACGAGCAGCCATATCGGCTGCCACGTTGTGGCGAATGAATTCTTCGCCCGTGCCGGTGCACGAGACGCCGCAGGTCGCATTGTCCGCGTAAGTTCCCGCACCGATGATCGGGCTGTCGCCGACGCGCCCCCATCGCTTGCCCATCAGCCCGCCGGTGCTGGTCGCCGCAGCGATGTTGCCCTGGCCGTCGACGGCCACGCAGCCGACCGTCCCCAAGTAACGCTCGCCGGGCAGTGCCGCTCCCTTCTTCTTGTCAGCCTGCTTGGCCTTCCATTTCTCCCAGGCTTTCACTTGCTCTTCGGTCTTAAAGTAGTCGGGGCCGGCCAGTTCGACGTCCAGCGTTTCCGCGAAGCGATCGGCGCCTTGGCCGATCAAGAGCACGTGCGGCGTATCGGTCATTACGTGCCGGGCGACGCTGATCGGATTCTTGGCGACCGTCAGGCTGGCCACCGCGCCGCACGCCAGCGTGCGTCCGTCCATGATCGACGCGTCGAGTTCGTGCTGGCCGCGATCGTTCAGCACGCAGCCGCGGCCGGCGTTGAACATTGGATCGTCTTCCAGAGCGCGGACCACCGCTTCGACCGCTTCGAGCGACGAGCCGCCGCGCTGAAGGGCCTGGATGCCGACGTCGAGGGCTTTGCCTAAGCTTTCGCGGCGACGCTTCTTGTAATCTTCGGTCCAGGTTTCCGGCTCGCCCCCGGCGCCGCCGTGCAGCACGATGGCGAAACGCTTGTCACCGGCCGCAGGAGCATTTTCTTGGGCATGCATCGACGAAATCGTCATCAGAGAAAGAATCGCAAACAGTAACGGGCTCAGCAGTGGAAAATGTCGCATCATGTAACCTCCGCGCTCTCCGCGCCTCCGCGGTGAATCAGTCTTGGGAACGCTAGCGCCGGTTGATCGAATCTAGCTTGCGCACCACATGGTTATCGCTGTCGCCGATGAAAATCGAACCGTCGGCGTCGACGAAGACGCCGTGCGGCCGCGCCAAGCGGCACTTCAGCGGCGGACCGTCCGGACCGTTGCCCTTCTGACCGTCGCCCACGATCAACTCGAGCGTACCGCGGCCTACATCGATCATGCGGATCGAATGCGACTCGGTGTCGGCCAGATACACGTTGCCCGCCTTATCGAGCGCCACGCATTTCGGCCCCGAGAGCGTCGCCTGGCGCGCCGGGCCGCCGTTGCCGGTGAAGCCCGCTTTGCCGGTGCCGGCGACGTGGTGGATCACGTTGGCCGTCGGGTCGAGCTGCAGCACAGCGTTGCCCTCGCGCAGGGCCAGCCAAATTTTTCCGTCGGGGGCCAGCGCCAGCGCTCGCGGGCCGTTCAGCGGCGAGCCGGTAATGGGCGAACCATCGGGAGCCGTTTTCTTCTCGCCGGTGCCCGCCCATGTCGAGATCGTGCCGGTGTCGAGATCGAGCTTGCGAATGCGATGGTTCGCAATGTCGCAGATCAGCAGATCGCCTTGCGCATCGAAAGCCAGGCTGTGCGGCTGATTGAGCAACGCCTCAGTGCCCGGACCGCCGTCGCCGCCGAAGCCTGCGGTCCCTCTGCCGGCGACGGTGCGAATCTTGCCAGTGCCGGCATCGACGCATCGCACCGTGTGGTTCATCCGCTCGACAAAGTACAAGTTGCCCGCTCGATCCCAAGCCATCTCATACGGCTCGTTCAGCGCCGCGGCTGTCGCCGGGCCGCCATCGCCTGAGTAGCCCTTGGTGCCGTTGCCGGCGAAAGTCGAAATCGTGCCGTCGGCTGCCACGCGGCGGATGCGGTGGTTTTCCACGTCGCAGAGATACAACAGCCCATCGGGCCCGCGGGCGACCGCGAACGGATTGTTCAGCTTGGCCTCGGCCGCCGGCCCGCCATCGCCCCCAAAACCCCGCTCGCCGGTGCCGACGACGGTGCGGACGATCTGGGCCTCGAGCGGCGCTGCGGTAGCGACGCACGCGATGATCGCAAACGCAAGCGCCGCAGCGATGCTTTGCAGGTTGTGGATTACGTGTCGCATGGAAAGCGGGGCTCGCGAAAAGTGGATACGGCGGGAACGGAATTGACGAGAGCAACTCGCCTATTGCAACACCGCCGCCCCGTCAACGCAAGCCGCCTGTGCGCGACCGCCCGGCTTTTCCCGTGTGGCACTGGCTATGCCAGTGTCTTCCTATTCGATTTTTGAAGT
>JBQCEI010000091.1:0-5022 GCA_051960375.1 Aureliella sp.
GTCGACCGGAAACTCGTTGACGACGCTCAGCGCGAACACAGCGGGATGATTGCCCAGATCGCGAGCCGTTTCGCGGACGCGGTCGCGGGCTCGTTCGAGCGCGTACCAGTCTTCGAAAAAGCAGCGATGCTTTTCCCAGGGGATATCGATGAACACGTACAACCCGTGGGCCAGCGCTTCATCGAGCAGCCAAACCGGCGGCGGAAAATAAACGCGAATCGTGTTGGCGCCCAGTTGGCGCATGTGAGCAAAGTCGCGTCGCACTTGCTCGCGCTCGGGCAGCGGCTCGCCCGCGAGGTTGGGTGCAAAGGGGCCATACGAAAACCCTTTGACATAGAACTTCTCGCCGTCGCTGCCGATGCCGCTCAGACGAAAGAACTTGCCAGCTCGTTGCACACGAGGTGGGTCGTTGAGGCGTAAGCCACAATCCATGCTGGTCGTGTCTCCACGATGAGCAGGTAAAGAATGCGAGCCGGGATTCACCAAAAGATCCATCCGTGTTCACTAAGACATCCGTCCATGTCCGCCGGCTTGGCAACAAGCTTACTCCCAGGTTGCAATTCCAAGAAGAGGCTGGCTTGCGAAACAAGCGGGCTGCGACAACCGAAGCCATCGCTGCATGGTAGCGCGTCCCATTTCTAGCATCGAATGCTGCGGGAAAGAGGCGTGGCATATCGGGGCTGCCACCAGGTTCGTCGCAAATTGAGTCGCGCGTCGCAGAATGAGCAGAGTGTGATTTGACTGGGACAGTTGGTTGACTGAGCAGACGGAGGGGGTAGCTACTAACGTCGGCCCCTCCGGGGCGATTACGAGCCGCTCGTTGCGAACTTCTGACGCTTGACGATTTGCACCTTCTGCTCTAAGACTGAACTGTCGATCGGCGGCAAGCGATTGCCACGAGGCTCTTGGAACCTGAAGTCAACTTAAACTGGCTGGAGTTAAAACCCATGTTGCGCACAGAACAGCAACTCGCAGTGAAAGGAGCTCGCCTGCGTCGTGCCGGCCGAGCATCGGCCTTTACGCTGGTTGAGCTACTGGTGGTGATTGCAATCATCGGGATTCTCGTGGGGCTGCTGCTGCCGGCGGTGCAGGCGGCTCGCGAGGCGGCGCGGCGGATGAGCTGCACGAACAATCTCAAGCAGTTGGGCTTAGCCATCCACAACTTTGAAAGCACCAATAAGACGCTGCCTCCCGGCGGCGTTTGGACTTCGAAGTACAAGCGCGGCTCGATCTTCGTTTACTTGCTGCCTTACATGGAGCAGTCGAGCCTCTACAACCAGTTCGATTTGTCGAAGGCCAATATCGACGGCATGATGAAAGCCGACGGCTCGGGGCCGATCGGCGAAGAGATCATCCCGACCCTGCTCTGTCCGAGTGACTATCACGAGACGCGTTACTTCGGCATGGCGACGTTCAATTACGCCGCTTCGCGCGGACCGACCGAGGTCTACGAGAACCCGGCTTGCCTGTGCGTTTATCCCTGGAAGTCGTTGGCCCAAGCGCCGATGGATGACCCGGCTAATTTCGCCGGACCGTTTACGCGCCTCGGCACGCGCGTCCGCCTGGCTCAAGTGACCGACGGATTATCCAACACGTTGTTTTTCGGTGAAGTGCGGCCGCGGTACTCGGAGCACATCCGCAATGGCTGGGCCGCGTCGAACAACGGCAACGGAACTTGCACCACGCTGATCCCGATCAATTTTGATACGAGCAACGACAACGCTCCTGATCCGTGCCATCGTTCCTACAACTGGAACACCGAACTGGGCTACCGGTCGGCTCATACCGGCGGTGCCAACTTCTTGCTGGGCGACGGCAGCGTTCACTTCGTAACCGATTCGCTCGACCACAAGCTCTATCAGAACCTCGGTGCCAAACAAGATGGCCAGGTAGCCGCGCTCGAGCAGTAAGATTCCTCAGCGAGCCTCTCCGCGCTCTCCGCGGTAAAAGACGAGCATGGGACGCAGCGCGTTACGCATCGCCCGCGCGCTGCCGATCGTTTTGATTGTCGAACATCTTTTCGGTGATGCCGTCTTCCTCACCCTCGTCGCGCATCGCGAGCGGTGACGATTGCAGGATCATGATCGGGTCGAATTGAGTCCACGCTTTGGCGGTCGAGGCGAGCGTGGCGACGACTTGATAGACGCGCAGCGACCAAATCACCAAGCCGGTGCTAATAGCCGTCCATTTCGCCGGCTCGACGAACGTATACGCGCTCAGCTTGCCGCCGCTTTCGGAACGCTCATCTTGTTGAATGATCGTCCAGGGCTGATCGCCGACTGAGTGCTGTGTGAAATGATCGTCCAGCGCGAGTCGGTCGCCGAACCCATGCGACTGCACCGTCAACGGACCGGTGAAATGGACGTTGATCAGCTGAACCGTGGTGTTGTTGGCGTCCTCTTCTCGTTCCGATTCGCCGTCGTGCTGGCTGCCGTCGGCTGCGTCGACGTTTTGCACCGAGTCGCTTTGCGTATGATGATTGGTGTTCAGGTCGGCCTGCTTGCCCGAGTCTTCCTTGCCTGCGGCTCCGTAACCGGCGTGAGCGATGTCGGCTTCGGTGACAACGGTAGGTCCGCTACTGGTAGGCGAGTGCGAGTTGCTGTTGTTGGAATTGGAGTTGTTCGAGTTGTTGTTCTTGGAAGAGCTCGAGCCGCCCGAGTTCTGTGTGCCTCCTCCGTTGCTGGAGGCAAACGGGAGCGACACGTTCACTTTGAACGTGGTGGACGATGAGCTGAGTTGTCCGTCGCTGGCCGTGACGACGAATTCGTCAGTGCCGACGTAACCGGCGTTGGGCTGGTAGGTGAACGATCCGTTGGACTGCATGACCAGCGTGCCGTGGCCCGGCTGAGTGATCGAGCTGAGCGTAAGGGCATTCCCGTCGGGATCGCTGAGCAGGGACTGGATCATTTGTGTCGTCACGCTGAGCGTATCGATGTTGGTCGTGCTGAAGCTGTATGGCGCGACGCTGGGTGCTTCGTTCCGGTCGGCGACCGCAATCGTATACGCTCGCGTCGCAAAGGAAGCGTCGGCCGAATCGGCTCGCACGATGACCGTGTGGGATGTAGCCGCTTCGTAATTCAGATCGGCGCCGGCTGCCACCGTGATCAAGCCAGTCGTCGCGTCGATGACGAAGCGGCCGCCGGCGTCGTCCACGAGCGAGTATCGCACCGAGTTGTGCGTACCGTCGCCGTCGATGGCTCGCACTTGCACGCCAACGGAAGTGCCCGCAGCCGAATTCTCCGCCACGCTGTCGGCCGCCGGATCGATGTCGCCGGGCAGAGTGACCGCGAACTCGTTCGTGTCCGTTAGCGCAATCGTGAACGTGCAGGTGCGGAACGAACCGTCGGCCGACGTGGCCCGGACTGTGATGGCGTGGCTGGTGGCCGCTTCGTAGTTCAGCAGGCTGCCGTTAGCGACGGTCACGATGCCGGTTGAACTGTCGATTGCAAATCGCCCGCCGGCGTCATCGTCGAGCGAATACGCAATCGCATTGTTCGTTGCATCGGCATCGCTGGCCGCCGCCGTGATGCCGACCGCCGTGCCGTTGGCCGCATTTTCGGACACAGTGTTGCCAGCGGTATTCGCGTCGCTGATCGGGCTCGTATCGAACTCGTCGACGTCAGCGATGTTGATCGTAACGCTTTGATCGCTGAACGAGCCGTCGGCCGAAGTGGCGCGCACGGTGATGGTTCGCGTCGGGCCGTCGCTTTCGCGGTCGATGGCTCCGGCGACTGTGACCACGCCGGTCGTGCTGTCGATCGCAAAGCGGCCGCCGTCGTCGTTGACCAGCGAGTAGGTGATCGCGCTAGTCGTCGCATCGGCATCGCTGGCCGAGGCACTGACGCCGACGGTGGTGCCGATGGACGCGTTTTCTGCGACCGAGTTGGCGGCAGCATCCGCATCGCTGACCGCTCCGGTATCGAATTCGTCCACGTCGACGATTGAGATGGTAAAGTTCTGATCGGTGTACGAGCCGTCGGCTGAGGTGGCACGCACGGTGATCGTGCGCGTGGCGCCGTCGGCTTCGCGATCGATGGCGCCAGCCAGAGTCACCACGCCGCTGGAGCTATCGATGGCGAACCGCCCGCCGTCGTCATCGGCGAGCGAGTAGGTAATCGCGTTGGTCGTCGCGTCGGCGTCGCTGGCCGAGGCGGTGATGCCGATCGCCGTGCCGATGGCCGCGTTTTCGACTACCGAGTTAGCCGTGGCATCGCTGTCGCTGACGGCGCCGGTATTAAACTCATCGACGTCTGCGATGCTGATCGTGAACGACTGGTCGCTGAAAGAGCCATCGGCCGAAGTGGCGCGGACGGTGATCGTGCGCGTAGCGCCGTCCGCTTCGCGATCGATCGCGCCAGCCACGGTGACGACGCCGGTCGAGCTGTTGATCGCGAAGCGGCCGCCGTCGTTATCGAACAGCGAGTAGGTGATCGCATTGGTCGTCGCGTCGGCATCGCTGGCTGCCGCAGTGATGCCGACGACGGTCCCTGCGCTCGAGTTTTCTGCGACGGAATTCGCAGTCGCATCAGTATCGCTAACTATCCCGACGTTGAACTCATCGACGTCTGCGATGTTGATCGAAAAATTTTGGTCGGTGTAAGAGCCATCGGCCGAGGTGGCTCGCACGGTGATGGTGCGGCTGGCGCCGTCAGCTTCGCGATCGATCGCGCCCGCCACGGTGACGACGCCGGTCGAGCTGTTGATGGCAAAGCGGCCGCCGTCGTTATCGAATAGCGAGTAGGTGATCGCATTGGTCGTGGCGTCGGCATCGCTGGCTGAGGCGGTGATGCCGACCACCGTGCCAACGCTCGAATTTTCAGCGACTGAGTTGGTGGTCGCATCGCTATCGCTGACCGCACCGACGTTGAACTCGTTGACGTCGGCGATGCTGATCGAAAAACTCTGGTCGCTAAACGAGCCGTCAGCTGAGGTGGCGCGCACGGTAATCGTGCGGCTGGCGCCGTCGGCTTCGCGATCGATCGCGCCGGCTACCGTCACGACGCCGGTCGAGCTGTTGATCGC
>JBQCEI010000092.1:0-5775 GCA_051960375.1 Aureliella sp.
TATCTCGTTGATTTCCATCACATCTCCTCCCATTCCCTCCGCGCTCTCCGCGTCCTCCGCGGTAAAAAATCTTCCGCACTACGTTATAGCGCTGCCGACAAGGGCGACGGCAAATGGGCAAGCAGAGAAGCTATACTGTCCAGACGTTCAATTCACCTCACTCCATTCTTCCCGAGCCCACCCCATGCATCTCGATCGCCGACTCATGCTGCTGACCTGCGCCGCAGCACTGATTGCAAACTTCACCCACGCTCAAGACAAACTTCCGAAGGCCGATCGCATCGTCTTTTTGGGCGACAGCATCACGCACGCGGGCGGCTACGTCACCAGCATCGATGCGGCCATCATCGCCGAGCATCCGCAGCGCCATATCGAGATCCTCAACCTCGGCCTGCCGAGCGAAACGGTATCCGGGCTCTCCGAACCGGGTCATGCGGGCGGCGCGTTTCCACGTCCCGACTTGCATGAACGACTGGAAAGGGTGCTCGATCAAACCAAGCCTGACTTGGTCGTCGCCTGCTACGGGATGAATGACGGGATCTATTACCCGCTGAGCGAAGAGCGTTTTGAGAAATTCAAGTCGGGCATCGAGCGTCTGCACGAGGCGGTCGAGAAGCGCGGCGCGAAGATCATTCACCTCACACCCGCCTTCTTCGATGCGCTGCCGATTCAGTCACGCGTCTTGCCCGCCGGTCGCGATGCGTACCCGCAGCCGTACGAGGGCTACGATGACGTTCTGGAAGCCTACGCCAAGTGGCTGCTCGGCAAACGCAGCGACGGCTGGGAAGTGCTCGACGCGCACGGAGCGATGAAGCAAGCGATGCTCGAGCGGCGCAAGCGCGAGCCGCAGTTCAGCTTTGCCCGCGACGGCGTCCATCCCGACGCGGCTGGCCATGCGGTGTTGGCTCAATTGCTGGCGGATCTCTGGGGCTTGAAGATCGATGCGGCCGGTGTGCCCGTTCATCCGCGCGGCGCGGAAATCCACAAACTGATCGCCGAGAAGCAGCGGCTGCTCGAGCTGGCCTGGCTGAGCGCCACTCGGCATGTGGGTCCGGGGATTCCCGCAGGGCTGCCGCTGGCCGAAGCCGAGGCGAAGGCCGCGGCCCTCGACCAGCAGGCTCGCGAATTGGCTGTTGCCAAGTAGGGGAAACTGCCGAACATTGGCTCGTACGCAGTATTCACGCACTTAAGGCCAAGCGGAGCGAGCCTCGTTCCCAGGCTCTGCCTGGGAACGCACTGTCTTGGAGGCTCCGCCTCCTTGGAACCTGCGAAAACGCTAAGCGGCTTGCCGGTTGCTGCGAGGCAGAGCCTCGGGGACATTGCG
Organism: Aureliella sp.; assembly: GCA_051960375.1. GTDB lineage: Bacteria > Planctomycetota > Planctomycetia > Pirellulales > Pirellulaceae > Aureliella. The sequence continues at coordinate 1,325 of JBQCEI010000092.1, forward strand.
TTCCCAGGCGGAGTCTGGGAACGAGGGCCGAGGGCGAGGGTTTCAATGCAATCACGCCTTGTGGGGTTTGCCCGCGAGCGTTAGAATTTTGCGTTTTCCACATTCGGATTTGCGTCGCAGCAAGGGAGCGATTTGGCTATGCCAAAGATGAAAACGCATAAGGGAACCAAGAAGCGGTTCCGCCTGTCGGCCAGCGGCAAGGCACTGCACCGCGGTGCGGGCACCAGCCACTTGGCCGTGCGTATGAGCCAAAAGCGCAAGCGCAATCTGCGCGGTACGCGGGTATTGGATACCCCGTTCACCCGCATGATTCAGGACGCTCTGCGCCACAACAGCTACTAACGTTTGGTACTTTTGAGGGTCGTTTTTTAGTCCAGTTACCTGGGTACAACTCTCCCTCCGCCGGGCGGCTCTTTTGCATCGAACAGGTTTGCTTCGAGCAAAGACCCTCGCCGCCCCCAATGCCGGCTCTTCGACGAGCCGGTTTGGCGTTTCAGGCCGGTAGGCTGCCGGCAGAAACGAACTTCCACCGCGGCGGGAGGACCTGAGGTAGACAGTTTGAAAGATTTCGTTCCATGAGAACACGTAAGGGTGCCGCCAGGCGCCAAGCCAACAAGCGTTTGCTCAAGCGAGCCTCCGGTTATGTCGGCGGTCGTCGCAAGCTTCTCCGCACCGCCAAGGAAACGTTGATCCGCGCCGGCGTATTCGCGTTCCGCGACCGCCGCGCCAAGAAGCGTCAGTTCCGCCGCCTCTGGATCACCCGTCTGTCGGCAGCATGCGCTCAGCATGACATCCGCTACAGCCAGTTCATCCACGGCTTGAACAAAGCCAACATCCAGCTCGATCGCAAGACCCTCTCCGAGATGGCGATCCATGATCCGGGCGGTTTCCAAGTCGTCGTCGAAAAGGTGAAAGCCGCGCTGGCCGCTGGTTAAGCCACTGTTGGAGCAAAGCGGTGGCCACCTATGGAACTCGACGAACTCCTTGTTGCCCTGGACCGTCTGGCGGTAGACGCAGAGACTGCGTTTGCCGCCGCTTCTGACCCTGCCGCCGTCGAACAAGCGCGCGTGCAGTTCGTCGGCGCGCGCAGCGGCCAGATTAAAGCGATCCAGAAACAACTGGGCTCTCTTCCGCCGGAAGGCAAACGCGCCGCCGGCGTGAAATTCAACGAAACCAAGCAGCGCATTCAAGCTGCCCTCGATGCGGCGGTGGCTCGCATGGAGTCTTCCGGCGGCGACTCAGGCGCCCCGCCCGGCCTCGATCCGACTCTGCCCGGCGTTCGCCGCCGTCTGGGTCACATCCACCCGATCACGCAGACGATCGAGCATCTCAAGCAGATCATGGGACGGCTCGGCTTCGCGGTCGTCGAAGGCCCCGAAGTCGAAGACACCTGGCACAACTTCGTCGCCTTGAACATTCCGGAAGACCATCCGGCCCGCGATCCGCTGGACAACTTCTTCCTCGCCACGGCAGCTCAGAACGGTCGCTCGGCGATCTTCGATCCGAGCGCCAGCGATGCGTGGCTCCTGCGCAGCCAGACGAGCACCGTGCAGATTCGCGTCATGGAATCGACTCCGCCGCCGGTGCGCATCATTTCGCTCGGCCGAGTCTACCGGCCCGACGCGCCCGACCAAACACACTTTCCCATGTTCCATCAGATGGAAGGATTGTGGATCGACCGCGGCGTCACGATGGCTCAACTCAAGAGCGTCCTGCGAATGTTCGCCACGAACTACCTCGGCGCCGACGTTCACATCCGCTTTCGCCCGAGCTTCTTTCCGTTCACTGAGCCGAGCGTCGAAGCCGACTTCTCGTGGAAAGGCAATTGGATCGAGTTCGGCGGCGCTGGCATGGTCGATCCGAACGTGCTGCGAGCGGTGGGCTACGATCCCGAAGAAGTGACCGGATTCGCATTCGGCCTCGGCGTGGAACGCCTATGCATGGGCCGCCATCGCGTCGAGGACATCCGCGACTTGTTCCGCAACGACCTGCGATTCCTCGACCAGTTTTAAACGTTGGCCCAGGGTCGCGAAGCGAGGGCATGCATTAGCCTGGGACGCAAGTCGCTGACTCGGAAGACCCCTCACCCCCCGGCCCCCCGAACCACACAAAAGGAGAGGGGGAGAAAAAATTTTTTTTTTTGGGGGGGGTGTGGGTTATACTTTCCCCCCCCCCGCCCCCGGTGGGGGGTTGCGGGGGCCGGGGGGTGAGGGGCTGCTGCCCTTGACCGCCAAGAATACAAACATTGACATTAAGCAATCGAGGCTCTGGCCATGTTGGTCTGCTGGGAGTGGCTTGAACAGTACGTGCGGTTGGACGTTACTCCGGACGATCTGGCCAACCGATTCGCGATGTCGGGACTGAACCACGAATCGACCGCCACGGTGGGACAGGATACGGTCATCGATTTGGAAGTGACGAGCAACCGCAGCGATTGCCTCGGGCACATCGGCGTAGCTCGCGAAGCAGCCGTGTTGCTCGGCCACTCGCTGAAGGTACCGGCGGCAACGTTGCCCGGCGGCGGCAAGCATCGCGCCGCTGAGTTCATTCAAATCGAGAATCGCTTTCCCGAAGCTTGCCCGCGCTACACCGCTCGCGTCATTCGCGGCGTAAAGATCGGTCCGAGCCCCGCGTGGCTCGTGCGCCGCCTGGCGGCAGTCGGCATCAACTCGGTCAACAACGTCGTCGATGTGACCAACTACGTGATGATGGAATGCGGCCAGCCGCTGCACGCATTCGATCTCGATCGCCTCGCCGGTGGCAAGATCATTGTCCGTCCTGCCGCTGAAGGCGAAAAGTTTCTAGCGATCGATCATCGCACTTATCAGCTCGACGCTCGCATGGCCGTCATCGCCGATGCCGAAAAGGCCGTGGCCCTTGGCGGCGTGATGGGCGGCGCAGAGAGCGAAGTCTCAACCGAGACCAAAAACTTGCTGATCGAATCGGCGGCCTTTGAACCGCTGGCCATTCGCCGGGCCGCTCGCCTGCTCAAGCTGCACAGTCCGTCGTCGTTCCGCTTCGAGCGCCGTCCCGATCCGGCGGGCGTCGATTGGGCGAGCCGCCGCTGTTGCGAGCTGATTCTGCAAGTCGCCGGAGGCGAACTGGCCGAAGGCGTTGTCGACACCGGTTGCCATGAACCGCCGCCGCCATCGGTCGAACTGCGGCTCAATCAAATTCCGCGCGTGCTCGGGATCGATGTGCCTGCAGCCGACGTGGTTCGCATCCTGCGCGCGCTCGGCTGCGAAGTGCTGCCGCTCGATGCCGGCCGGCTGCAAGCAACCGTGCCGAGCTGGCGCCGCGATCTGTCGCGCGAGATCGACTTGATCGAAGAAGTGGCTCGCATCCATGGCTATGACAAGATTCCGGAAGATGCCGTGGTACCGCTGAGCGTCGCCCCGACGCGGCCGAAAGACATTGTGCTGGCGCGCTGCCGTCATGTGCTGAGCGCTTACGGAGTCGATGAAGCGATCACGCCGAGCATCGTCTCGGCGGCCGTCGACGCTTGCGGCAGCCCCTGGAGCGAGAACCGCGCGCTAAGCACCGAGGCGCCGTTGCTCGAAGGCGCCAAGCTTTTGCGGCGGACGCTGCTGCCAAGCCTGCTGGCGGCGCGAGCTTGGAATCAGACGCAAGCCGGCCTCGATGCAAGTCTCTATGAAGTCGCTACGATTTATTTGCCCGGCGGCGATCCGGCCGCTCTGCCGCGCGAACAGTCGACGCTCGGCTTCGTAACCGGCGGCGAACTGCGCGTTGCCAAAGGCCTCGTCGAAGATCTGATCGACGCTTGTGCCGCTCGCAACACGCCGCTGGTGGCCAGCGCCGCAGAGCATTCGCTCTTCATGCGCGGCACGGCCACGCGCTATGAACTCGGCGGCAAACTGCTGGGCTTCGTCGGCTTGATCAGCAAAGCGACCGCCAAGACGCTCGGCCTGGAAGGCGAAACGGCCGCAGCGGAACTGGCTGTCGAAACGTTGATCGCATCGCTTGAAGAGATTCGCCGAGCCACGCGCGTCAGTCCTTATCCGGCCGTCACTCGCGATTTGAATTTCGTGCTCGACGAAGCCTTGCGCTGGGATCAGCTCGAATCGGTTTGCAAAGCGAGCGGCGGCGAACTGTTGCAGCGCGTCGAGTATCGCGAAACTTACCGCGACCCGAAGAAGGACGGACCGGACAAGAAGCGCTTGCTCTTGTCGCTCGTTTTCCAGAGCCCCGAGCGAACGCTGACCAGCGCCGAAGTCGACGCCGCGGTCGGCCAAATCATCCAGCAGTGCCAAGAGCGCTGCGGCGGCCGCTTGCTCGCCTAACTTGTCCTGCTCGTTCCCAGGCTCCTGCCTGGGAACGCAATGTCTTAGAGGCTCCGCCTCTCCGAACCCGCCATAACACACAGCTACACTCCAGCGAGGCAGAGCCTCGCGAGCAGTGCGTTCCCAGGCAGAGCCTGGGAACGAGCGGCA
>JBQCEI010000093.1:0-5195 GCA_051960375.1 Aureliella sp.
GAATCGGCAGCAAGTCGGAGAAGATGATCGCCGCGTCGACTTTTAACTTCTCGACCGCCGTCACCATCACTTCGGCGCACAGAGCGGGATTCTTGCACAGTTCGAGAAAGCTGACCTTCTCGCGCACTTGCCGGTACTCGGACATGTAGCGACCGGCTTGGCGCATGAGCCACACCGGCGTAACCGACGAAGCTTCGCGGCGGCAAGCCCGCATGAACGGACCGTCGTACCACGGCGCGGTGCGATCCAGGGGCGGGACGCCGTTTTGCCGAATGGCGACCTGCTTGGCCGCGCGACCGCCGAGCAGACTCTGGGCTCTCTCGGCTGTCTCCTGAATCAAGTGGCCCATCTTCGGATGCTGCGGCTCCAGGTCGACTGGCAATTCGTTCTGCTGCAGCATCTCGCTGGTCGTCGGGCCGATCGAAGCGACAATCATCTCTTTCAAACTTTCGCGCAGTTCGTCCTCAATGCCCATGTCGGCGGCCAGGCGCAGCATGTTGACGACTTGATGGGCGCTCGTGAGCAGCAGCACGTCGCGCTCGCCCGCGGCGATCGCGCGAATATTCTCAGCCAGCGGTGCGGTGTCTTCGGGCAACTCGTATTGGTACACGCGCACGCTGACCACCTGCGCGCCGCGAGCTTCCAGTCCCGCTACCAGGCTGGTGTTCGTCTTGCCGTACTCCTGCAAACCGATCTTCTGATTGGCGACGCCGCCGTTTTCGTCCAGCGTCTTGAGCAGCTCGCGCCAAGTGTTTGGCTCGGGAACTTTCAGCGTGGGCGTCAGCCCGAACTCCTTCATCGCCGCAGCCGGCTTGGGGCCGCGGGCGACGGTGGTGATATCCGAGAGCGCATCGAGGAAGCGCTGGCGGTCGACGCTCTTTTCGATCGCGGCGATGAGCTGCTTGAAGCCGGTGCCGGTCAGAAAGATGACCATGTTGAATTCGCCGGTGATAACGCGATAAGCGAACTCGATCGCGGGGCGATTTTCGGCGATCGGCACTTCGCGCATCGAGGGCGAGACGAACGGCTGGCCACCGAAGCGAGCGATCATGCGTTCCATTTCATCGCGGCGGCGACTTTCCAAGGCGGCAACGCGCAGGCCTTGCAAGGAGGGGGCAGCATCGGTCATGGCGGAGTGAGTCGTCTTTCTGGCGGAGGCTGGTATACTGGTCAACTTCCAAGTGTTGGTTGCTGTTGTCCCCTTTTCAAGCCGTTCTTGCCAGGGGGCGCGCCGGATTCCCCCACTCCTGCAGTTGATAATCTATGACTCAAGCCGAGGATATCTTTCGTCAGTTGTCCGATGCCAAAGAGCAATCGGGCGCGGCCGCGACGCTCGACCGCTTGATTGCATATCTCGAGCGCGAGCACCGCTATCACGAACTGTTCGAAGCTCTCAAGATGCGCTCCCGCCTCGAACTGGGCCTGGTGCCGACGCAGACCAACCGCGATGAACGCCTCGACGAAGAAACCGAAATGCGAATGGAGCGCGCTCTCATCGATGCTTGCCGCCGCGTCGGTGAAGGGCTGCTCCGCGAGGGCAAAGTCCGCGAAGGTTGGATGTACATGCGGCCGGTCGGCGACCGCCCGGCGGCCGCCGAGTTGCTTTCGAGCATCGAGCCCGACGACGAGAATACCGACGCCCTGCTGGAGATCCTGGTGCACGAGGGGATCGACGTAGCAGCCGGTTATCGGCTGGCCCTCGAGCGGCTGGGGACCTGCAACAGCATCACGCTCTTCGAGACCGCCATCGCCGGCCGTCCGCGGCGCGACCAGCAACTGGCCGCAGGCCTGCTGGTCGAGCACTTGCATCGCGAGCTTCTGGAAAACCTTCGCCGCGATATTGCGCAGCGCGAAGGCCAGGAGCCGCCGGCCGACGCGACGATCGCCCAGCTGCTCGAAGCCCGCCCGACGCTGCTCCGCGATGGCACTTACCATCTCGATACGACGCACTTGGCATCGACCGTGCGCTTTGCGCGCGTGCTCGATAATCCCCAGCAGTTGCGACTCGCGCTCGACGCGGCCGAATACGGCCGCCGCTTGCATCCGCAGTTCCAATATCCCGGCGAAGAGCCGTTCCTCGATTTGTACCCATCGTCGATCGCTTTCTTCCGAGCTTTGCTGGGCGAGCAAGTCGATGCCGGCATTCGCTACTTCACTCAGAAGGCCGATTCGGTCGATCGCAGCCAGTACGGCAACATCGCCAGCGAAGTGCTGATCGACCTCCTCTCGCGCGTCGGCCGCCACGAAGCCGCTCTGCAAGAGTTTGCCAAGCGCATGCCCCCGGACGCGCGGCTGATGGGCATCGCTCCAAGCATGCTCGAACTGAGCCAGCGCCTCGGGAGCTTCGACAAAATGCGCGCACTCTGCGCCCAGCGCGGCGATCTGCTCGGCTACACCGCAGCCCTGATCCAGCCCGAGAAGGCAACCGCTTAGGAATGATGGGCCGCGAGAAAGGTTGCTAGCCCAACTGTGGGACGGCAGTCCCCTGCCGTCAGCACCCGGCAAGTCGGCGGACTGTGCCCGTCCAGCTCTTCTCTTCTTCGGCCGCTTCGCGGCAGAGGAAGATATGTGGGTGCGCGCTGGCCGGCTTGCCTGGTGCTGACGGCACGGGACTGCCGTCCCACAGTTCGGCTGGCAGCCGTTTGCGCTGCGAGAAAGGTCGACCTCCCAGCCTCTAATCCACCAGCTCGCGCCGCTTGAGTTCTTTTTCAATGTCTTCCCACTTCACCGCCGTGGCGGCCAGTTTGCCTTCGCCGTCGATGAGGAAGTAGGCGGGCAGGGTGCTGATGGCCAGCTGCTGCGCGATCTTGGACTTGGCACCTACAAAATCATTGGCCCAAGTGAAGCGGTTAGCGATGGCGAAACGTTTGGCTTCGCGCGGATCGGAGTCGATGTTGATCGCTGCGATCACGAGGTTGTCGTGGTTGAGGCGATCGATTCGCGGCTCGATGTTTTTCATCGATTCAATGCATGGCCCGCACCAAGTCGCCCAGAACTGCAACACCACGTGCTTGCCTCGCTCTTGGGCGATCGCTGTCCCGCGGCCGGTTGCATCGGTAAAGGCGTACAGGTCCATGTCCGAGCCGATGCGCGGGCCGACGCGGCAGGGGACTTCGATGCGGCCGAGCTTTAATGTGCCGCTGGCCACATCGCTTTGGGAGACGATCACCGGGATCACGCGCTGGCCGATCGACTCGACCAGGCAGCCCGCTGGTTTTTCGAACAACTGAATCACCAAGTCGTACTCGCCCGCCGGCACGCCATGCACGTTGAGATCGCCCTCAGGCGAAAGCTTGACGAAGTAGTTGTCTTTCGAGTGCAGCCACGGATTGCCGCTCAATGTCGACAGCGACCGTTCGTCGAGCGGATGTTGGATATCAAATTCCGGGGCCAAGAGCTCCGGCGGCACCGGGATGCCCGGTCGCCGCGCGATGAGGTAATTCAGCGAGTAACCTTCGTCGAGCTCCGCACCACCGCGACCAGTAGGCACCACCTGGCCGGTGATATGTGTGCCGCTGCCGCCGAGTTCTATGTCGAGTTGCTCTCCCGGCCTGAGCGCGACGGGGACCGATTGGCTCGACTGCAGCGGCGAATCTTGCCATGGGCCCAGGTATGCCCGCACCGAACCGGCGATCGGCGGCAATCGCTCAAACTCGAACCTGCCGTCGGCATCGGTGATCGCGTAGTACTGCTCTTCAAAGCGAGGCTGGTCCGACGTGCGTCGCTTCTGCGGCCAAAACTCGATCCGCTCGTTGGCTACAGGCTTTCCAGACTGAATCAATCGCCCTCGAATGCTGGCCCAAGGCTGCAACTGGATCGTGCCAGGCTGCTCGTCGACCCCGAGCTCTCGCTCAGCAAATCCCTGCTTGTGGATCACGTGGATCAGCAGCGGTTCAAACTGGGCTCGCCAAGTAAAGCGTCCCTGGTCATCCGTGCGAGCCGATACCAGCCTCGATCCATCGCTGCTGTTGTTCGAAACGTCCGGAACCAGGGTTGGTGTCGCGAATTGCACGTCGGCACCGACGGCAGGCCCACCATCGGGCAGCACTACGTTGCCGACCAGCGGTTCGGATGGCTCGAGCTGGAAGTCGACCTCGACAATCCCGGCGGTGACGTCGATATCTACCGCGCTCATCGCGGTGCGATAACCATCGGCCTGGATGCGGACGCGATAAGGCCGATCGGTCTGTCGTACCTGGTCGTCCAGCAAGTATTTACCATCGCGCCCAACCGCAGCATTAGGGTAAAAAGCATCCAGCCAATCCGGGCGAAAAACGTGAACCGGAATCACATCAAACGTCTCGATGGGGAGCCGTGTTATCTTGTCGGTAACTGTGCCGGAGATTCGCAACGGCTTTGATAAGGTGATCACGTGCTCCTTAGGGGAGGCGGAAAGAACCACTTCTCGATAAGAATAGCCCGAGGCGCTGATGCGATACTTCACGCCGTCCTGCGGCGCCCAGGTCCAACGGAAAACGCCTTCGTTGTCACCGCGATACGGAATCTCGGTGCTGAGAACGTTCGAATGTTTGGCGTTGTACAGCGATTCAACTTGATGCCAGCCTTCGATACTAATGTACGCTTGAGGGATCGGTTTTCCTTCGGCATCCTGAATGCGAATGGTCAGCGGATGGCCGGGCTCGAGCTGTACATCGAGCGGTCCCATGTCGGGATAGACGCGCACCTGCTGGAACCACGGACTATAACCCGGTACGACGACGGTCAGCGGGTGCTCGCCCTCGGGCAGGGCTGTTGTGGTAAACGTGCCGTCGGCCTCGATCTGGCATTCCTGCGAGCCGGGTGTGAAATAGGGCCTGGGATGCCAAATGACGACGCCTGTGATGGCCGGTTTTCCATCGGGCAGCGTGACGCGGCCTTTGATCGGAGCGCCTTTCGCCATGCGAAAAACGGCGTTCAGGTCGCGGAGCTGTTCCTGCGTGACGTCGCTGCGCTGTTGCGTTTCGCCCCAGTTGTCGTCGCTGATATAGTCGGGATGAACCAAGCGCGTCGAGAAAGTGTATTCGTCTTTTCCGGCTGGTGGCGCATTGTCGATCGACCAGTTTCCATGCTCGTCGGTCTCGATGCTGTCTTCCTCGGACAGCCCACGGTAGACGACCGCCTGTCCCGCCTTCAACTCCTGCCGGTTCGAACTCTCGGCTTGGACATGCACGCTCACGCCGGCGATCGGTTTACCC
>JBQCEI010000094.1:0-4127 GCA_051960375.1 Aureliella sp.
GTTCCAATGGCACTTAGCGCCGGGACAGCGCGAGCGATTGCCTGTGAGTGATTGACTTTGGAGAGCTGGAAGGGTTGGAAAGCCACTAACTTCGAAAGAAGAACACTGGCAGAGCCAGTGCCACACCGCCTCCGCGGTTAAAAAAAACGTTTTCAAAAACGCCCCTATAATGAGCAGCGTCGATCTCTTGGCTCATTTTCAAAGGACGAACCCATGCGCCGCTATCTTCTCGCTCTCGCGGCGGTCTTGCTCATCGGCCTGCCGGCCGGCGCTCAACAACAGCCCGACCCGGCCGATGCCCTTCGCAACATGTTCGAGCAATTCTGCCGACAGTCCGAGCAGTTCATGCCGGGCATGTTCAGCGAATTGACTCCCCAGCAGATGGCCGAACTGGAGCGAACGAACATCGCCCCGCGCGAAGAGACGCAGTTCGGAACGCAGGTTCTGCGGAACTACGAAGCCTCGCTCCGCGGTCAGAACCTCACACTGACGCGGCAAGGCGAGGACGTTAAGTATCTCAGCGCCCTGGTGGCTCAAGTTCGCCCGCTGATGAACAACGCGCGCCGCTATGCGAACATCGACATCGCCATCGTCAATAGCGATAGTATCGATGCGTATTCGATCCCCGGTGGACATTTGATTTTTACCGCCGGGCTCATGAAAAACCTTCAATCGGAAGCCGAACTGGTCGGCGTCATCGCGCATGAACTGTCGCACTTGGATCGCGGTCATCAGTTGCTGCCGCTGAAACAAGCCAAGAGGGCCAATCAGGTCAGCGACTTTCGCTCGGGCATGACGTGGGTGGCTACGTTGGCCAAGCCGTTTCGTCCGGAGTTCGAATCGCAAGCCGATGCCGATGCGGTCAAGTGGATGATCGCGGCCGGCTACGATCCGCGGCAGCTCGCGGCTCTGCTGAGCCGCTGGGATGCGCGGCAAGCGCAGGAGGCGGGCTGGACTAAAATGATCCCCAGCTTCGCTCGCTCGCATCCGGACTCGGGGCGCCGGGCGCAAGTGATCCTCGATCTGTTTGATCGCGCGCACGTCGATCCGCAAGGACTGATTATCGGTCGGCAGAACTTTGAGCAGCGAGTGCCGGCCAGCGTGCGCCGGTTGCCCGATTGATTTTTTACCGCGGAGAACGCGGAGAGCGCAGAGAAAGAGAACATGCGTTCGGATCGACCCGACAAGCTGAGGCCGACGGCTTTTGATATGGTCGCCGCTGCGCTCTCCCCGGCGCTGATCATTGGCATGATCGCGTCGCTGGTGTTTTTTCTGGTGATCGCTTTCTATCGCGGCCAGTACGATTTGCGGCTGATGTATATCCTGGGGCTGTATACGCTGGCCACCGTTTTGATCGCCCGCATCGCGATCGAGAGCGGCCGAGCGCACGCCAGCGTCTTCGGCGTGCCGCTGGCCGTGGTGGCGATCATCGCCATGTTCCGCTTCGTGACAGTTCCCGGCGGTCTGGAGATCGTGGGCTGGGTTCTCAACATCGGCTTGCTGGCCCTGGTTTGGTTTTTAGCCGATCGCATCACGTTTGATTGCACGCTGCTGGAAGAAGATCGCGAGAGCGTCCAAGGCGGCTTGCTGCAAACGCTGGGAGTGCCTGAAGACGATCGTTCGCCGTCGGAGCCGGCATCAAAGTCGGCGCCGACGGTGGATGTCCAAAAACGCGCCAAGCACAATCCCGGCGTGTGGGTGCTGTATTTTGCTCTGCTCGCCTTTCCGCTGTTCGGACTCGGCCAGCTGGCCATTCCCGATGCGGCCGAGCGGAACCGGGCGTTTTGGATGCTGGTCGCGTATCTGGGCTGCGCTCTGGGATTGCTCGCGACGACCTCGCTGCTGGCGCTGAGGCGTTATCTGCGGCAGCGGAATGTCGTGATGCCGACGGAGATCACCGCTCGTTGGCTCATGGCCGGAGCGGGCGTTGCCATCGCGGTGCTGCTGGTGTGCATGCTGCTGCCGCTTCCCGGGCGCAGTCTCGGCCTGTTCGGTTTGCCCTTTGAAATCACTTCGCCGGACAACCTCGCCCCCAGCCGCTTTGGCCTGGGGAGCGACGGCCAGCAGAACCAGCCGTATGGCCAACCGCGCCCCGAGCCGCAAGCCGGCGAAGAAGATGCCGCGCCCCAGGCGCCAGACGCTCGGCCCGGCGCCGCAGGCCCGCAAGGCGACCAGCCTCCGCCGGCCGGCGAAGGGCAGGGCGATCAGCGTGATCAAGGTCAGCCCGGTCGAGAGAGCCAACGAGAACCCGACGCGCAAAAGCCGGGTGAATCGACGCCGAGCAAATCGTCGCCGCAGCGCGATTCACCCGAGCGCTCGGACGCGGCCGAGCCAGCCGACCAAGAGAACAGCCGCAGGAGCGATCGCCAACGCACCGAGCCAGAAGATCAACGCACCGAGCCAGAAGATCAACGCAGCGAGCCGGAGAGCCAACGCGGCGATCGTCGAGACAAACCGCAGCCAGACGAAGCCGAGCGGCAAGAATCAGACAGCGGCCCCAGCGCACAACACCGAGCGGTACCGCCACAACAACAACAACAACAACAACAACAACAACAACAACAACAACAACAACCCTCGCAGCCACCCACCAGCGGCTCGCCTGGCAATTCACTGCTCGAGCAACTGAGCCAGCTCGGCGGCTCGATCGGCCAGTGGTTCAAGTGGCTTACCATCGCGCTGCTGGGGGCGATCGATGTGTTGTATGCGCTGACTCATCCCAGCGAGATCGCCAGGCTCTGGCGAAACGTGCTCGACTTCCTGGCCATGCTCTTCGGCGGCAAGCGTCGCCAACGTGCGCAAGCCAATTCCGTGACAGAGGCATCTGCCGTCGCGCCGCGGCGCCCGCGTTTTGCGGCCTTTGCCAATCCGTTCGCGCACAACCTTCGCGGCTGGCAACCGGCCCACGTCGTCGAACACACCTTCGCGGCACTCGAAGCCTGGGCGGCCGAACACGGCCATGCTCGCGGGGCCGATCAAACGGCGGAGGAATTCGCGCGGCGGCTGGCTGCCCATGTCCCACAGCTGGGCAAGCTGCCGATGGTGGCTGCAGGCATGCTCGACCGCGTCATGTTCGCCGGCTGGCAAGTGGCTCTTAGCGACTTGACGCCCCTGCGCGAGTTGTGGCAGCGCATGGAATCGAACGAGTTTTTCACCGCGGAGGACGCGGAGATCGCGCAGAAAGCGCATTAAGACGTTACGCGGGCGGCGCGTTGGCGGGCGATCCAAGTGCGCAGCTTGTCGGCGACGAGGAAGACGCCGCCGATCAGCGTGCCGGCAATGTAGCCAGAAGGGACTCCGGCAATGAACAGACCAATGCCCGCGCAAAAGACGCCGCTCAGGTCCGGTGATCGACTGAGCGGAGGCGCGAAGAAAACCGAAAACAAACCGCCCGCCAGCACCGACGCCAGGCGCGGGGCGCGACCGTTGTAGAGCACCGCTTGCGCCGTACCGACGCCGCTGAAATAACCACACCAAGCGAGTTTGACCAACGACGAGCACCGGAGGTAGCCGAGCAACGTAAACAACATCGCAAATGCGGTCGACACGACAAAGAGAGTCGCCAGATCGAAGCGTCTCGGGACCGAGTAGATCTTATCGAGCTTGCGGCCGCCCCAGAGCGTCTCTTGAGCCTCCGCGCTGAAGAGCGCCTTGACGTAAAGGGCCAGGGCTTCCAAGGGATCGTCGACGAAATCGGGCACCGCGGGGTGGCCCGTGCGGAGGTGAGGTTGGCTGGCCAGCGACGACAACCGCCCGGCCGGCTCGGTCTGGTCCGATATGACCGTCGCCATGATGGGCTCGGTCGGCTGAGAGAGGGGAAAGTAAGCGAGCCGCGGCGGCTCACGAGAAAATACCGGCTGCGGCTCAGCGGCCAGCGGTCCCGCAGCGAGAGATCCTGCAGCCGGTGATCCCGCCATTGCATCTGCAGCATCGGTCGGCGCCGATGACCGGCTCGAACCATCGGAATTGGTTGCAGCAGGGCTCGACGCAGCAGGGCTCGACGCAGCAGGGCTCGACGCAGCAGGGCTCGACGCAGCAGGGCTCGACGCAGCAGGGCTCGACGCAGCAGGGCTCGACGCAGCAGGGCTCGACGCAGCATCGCTCGTCGGGGCGGGGCTGGTGGGGGC
>JBQCEI010000095.1:0-3752 GCA_051960375.1 Aureliella sp.
CGTTTGTCGGTGTGGAAGACATCATCCGCAAACGGCTCGGCAAGAAGACGCTCGGCTTCGGACAGGCGAGCAGCGCTCGCGACGACTCGACGGCGGCTCAGCTCCTGCCGCAAGTCACCTCCGACGACATCCTGCACTTCGGCATGATCCCCGAGTTCGTCGGTCGCTTGCCGGTCGTCTCGGCTCTGACGCCGCTGGACGAGCAAGGGCTCATGAATGTGCTGACCGAACCGCGCAACTCGCTGCTCAAGCAGTACCAGGCGCTCTTCGGCATGGAGAACTGCGAACTGCGCTTCACCGAAGCGGCCCTGCGGAACATCGCTCGCAAGGCGCTCGAGAAGGGCGTAGGCGCTCGCGGCCTCCGCGGCATCATCGAATCGGTCATGCTCGACATCATGTTCGATCTGCCCGACCAGACCGAAGGGACGATCTTCACGATCGATCAGAACGAAGCCGACGGCAAGCTGACACACTTCAAACACGTCAGCCCTGAGAAGAAAAGCGCGTAAGCGCGATTGATCGACCGCTCGCGGCTTCTTCAAATTGGAAGCGAGCACACCGGAATCACAACACGACATGCGGCCCGGGGAACGATCGCCAAGTTCTCCGGGCCGCATTCGTTTCTGCGCCTCGTTCCCAGGCTCTGCCTGGGAACGCGCTGTCTTGGAGGCTCCTGCCTCCCTTCTTCGGGCAAGCATCACGCAGAGCCTTCTTCAGGCAAGCATCACGCAGGGCGTCTGCGCGGGTGCTGCGAGGCAGAGCCTCGAAGACAGTGCGTTCCCAGGCAGAGCCTGGGAACGAGCGTTGGCTAGGTCGCCGGGCGACCACCTCTGCCGCAAGCGCTCAGTTGGGCACTGCTTTTGCTTCCACTTTTCTCTATTGAAGATTCGAAAACTCATCATCGCGCAGGCATTGCGCTTAAAGAAAGGCGGCAGCCATGACAGTTCGAAGAGAGGTCATTCGCCCCACGCCAAGCGTCGACGCCAATGAAATGGTCGACGCGAACGATCCAATCTATCCCGACACGGTCCAAGACTCGACCGGGCATATCCACATCGGCAACTTGAATCCCGACGCGATCACCGGCGAGCACGGTTCGCATCCGGTCGGTTCGGGGCTCGGCGCAGCGGCCGGTGGGGCCCTGGCAGGAATCGGCTTGGGGGCGGTGGCCGGTCCGGTCGGTGCAGCCGTCGGAGCGGTGATCGGTGGAGTCGCTGGCGGTCTGGCGGGCAAGAGCGTCGCTGAAGCGATCGACCCGACAGTCGAAGACGCTTACTGGCGCGACGAGTATCCGCGCCGCCAATACTACGACGAAGCGGTCCGCTACGAAGACATTCAGCCGGCCTATCGTTACGGCTGGGAAGCCCGAACGCGCTACCAAGGACGCACTTGGGAAGAAGCTCACGAAGATCTGCGCCGTGAATGGGAATCGCGCGGGGGAGATCACATGATCGGCACCTGGGAAGACGCTCAGCGGCCAATTCGCGACGCGTGGGACCGCGCCGAAGCGAGGCTGGCCGAGCAGCAAGCGCGGCGACGCGCGACCTAACGGTCTGCGGCATGAATCAGCCGGCACGCGCTAGCGTCCGGTTCGATTCGCAAACCGCCGGCGAACACCAATTTCTTTGTATTCGCGTTTGCGATGAAACGTTAGCGAGGGTTCGGAAGACCCCTCACCCCCAGCCCCTCTCCCCGAAGCGGGGCGAGGGGAGCGAAGACTTAAGACGAGCGGGAAGCGTTTTTCCGCTGTGCATGATCATCGGCTCGATTTCGGTTTTGTCGCAACGCACTTCGTGCGGCAAACAGAATTCGGACCGGTGATTCGTGTTGATTCATTTGAAAACTTTAGAGACGAGGTACCTAACCGTGGCTGCTCTCAAGAATCTCTCCGACGCGTTCTATGATGAACTGCGCGATATGCTCAGCGCCGAGAAGCAACTGCTCAAGGCTCTCCCGAAGATGATGAAGAAGGCGAGCTCGGAAGAACTCAAGCAGGCCTTCGAGACTCACTTGGCTCAAACTGAAAAGCAAGTCGAGCGGCTCGAGCAAGCCTTCGAGGACATCGGCAAAGCGGCCAAGGCCAAGAAGTGCGAAGCCATGGCCGGCTTGATCGAAGAAGCTTCCTCGATGATGGAAGAAGATGCCGAGCCGGAAGTGATGGATGCGGTGCTGATCGCTTGCGCTCAAAAGGTTGAGCACTACGAGATCGCTTCGTACGGAACGCTCTGCTCGTGGGCCAAGCAGCTCGGACTCGAGAACGTCAAAGAAGTCCTCGGCGAAACGCTCAACGAGGAAGAAGAGACCGACAAGCTGCTGACGCAACTGAGCCGAGGTATCAATCGGCAGGCCAAGGCCGGCGCTCGGTAACCGCAATCCTAAGGTAGCCGCGAGGCGTCAGGGCTATCCAAAGCCCTGGCGCCTTTTTTTACCGCGGAGACGCAGAGAGCGCGGAGGAGGGCGGGCGGCCGGATGCCCCTTTGATCAAATGCGGCTGGCTGTGCGATAATTGGCCGTCATGCCAAAGAAACACTCCAGTTCGCAGCCCTTTACGCTCTTTCACTTGCAGCCTGAACATGAAGGTCAGACGCTGGCCGGCGCACTGAAGCTGGTGGTTCCCGACTGCAGCTGGGGGAAGGCCCAGCAGTGGATTCAGCAGCGTCAAGTTCAGGTCAACGGCAATCTCTGCATGGATCCGGCTCGACGCGTCACCGGCAAGGACGTTTTGAAGCTCTGGAACCAACCGCTGGCCAAACCGGTCACCGCCGAACAGTTGCGGTTACCGTACGTCGACGAACATTTGTTGGTCGTCGAAAAGCCGGCGGGTATCACTTCGGTGTGGCATCAAGCCGAGCGGCGCATGCCCGCGCGGCGGCGCGAACTGCAGCCCACTTTAGAAGAGATGCTTCCGGCGGCCATTGCCAAAGCGATCGGTCCGCCGCGATCGCTTCGTCCGCGCGGGCCTGCGAAAGGGCGTCGCCAAAAAGGTCCGCCCGAGCGCTGGCCGGTCTTCGCAGTCCATCGCCTCGACCGCGACACCAGCGGCCTGATGCTGTTTGCTCGCACGCGCATCGCCGAGCAAAAGCTCGTGTCGATGTTCCGAGGCCACCGCATCCAGCGGCAGTACTGGGCGGTCGCCACCGGGCATGTGCAGTCGCAGACCGTGCGCTCGTATCTGGTGCGCGACCGCGGCGACGGCTTGCGCGGCAGTGCGCCGCTGGCTGGGCCATCCGACGCTGAGGCGGCCTCGCAAGCATTTGACAAGCCGACCGCGCCGACGCGCACCGGCGCCGAAGGCCAGCTGGCGATCACGCACGTCGAACTGCGAGAGGCGCTGGGCAACTACAGCATCGTCCGCTGCCGGCTCGAGACCGGCCGCACGCATCAAATACGCATCCATCTCGCCGAATTGGGCCATCCGCTGTGCGGCGAGAAAACGTACACGCGTTTGACCGATGGAACGACGCTAGTCGACGTATCGGACGCGCCGCGACAAGCCCTCCATGCCGAACGCTTGGCCTTCACTCATCCGCTGACCGGCGAGCAACTCGATTTCCACATGCCGCTGCCGACCGACCTGAAGCGATGGCTCCAGCGATTGCGGAGCTCGGTCGAGCGGAGCGATCCAACGAGAAAGAGTAGCGAAGAAGAGGAGTAGATCACAGAGGCACGGCCAAGGCTGAACACATTTCAGCTCCAGCCCCTCACCCCCCGGCCCCCTCTCCCCGAAGCGGGGCGAGGGGGAGGAGAAGAAA
>JBQCEI010000096.1:0-5510 GCA_051960375.1 Aureliella sp.
AGCCGCCAACAAAGAAAGGCAAACCGACCGAAACGCTGCTCAAATACGTGCCAATGTGCCGCAGGGCGTGACCGAAGGTGTCCGGCTTGCGACAACAAACCACTCCAAGTAGCAGCGGCTTAGTATACGCAAGCCAGCGATGCGATTGCAACAATTCGCCGCGCAAATTTTGGCTTCAGGGGTCCGTTTTTAACGCAGAGGCGCAGAGGAGCCGCCCGCAGAGGGCGCTGGGGAAGAGGTTTCGACATCGAGTGCGGGTGTTGCGATAAACTAAGGAGTGATACATCGCCCGGTCGTTCACTTAGAGGGAATCACGGAATGAACATGAAGAAATCGTGGGCCAGATGGGCAAAGCTCGGCTGCCTGCTGGTGGGCCTGCTCGCGAGCAGCTCGCTGCCGCTCGGCGCTCAGGACAAAGACCAGCCGGAGTCTGCGCCGCAGACGGCCGAGGACATCACGGTTAGCGATCCGGCCGCCGCGGCCAAGCTGCAAAGCAAGTTGATGACTGGCGTGCGGCAGCTCACCTTCGAAGGCAAGCGCGCCGGCGAAAGCTATTTCAGCCAAGACGGACGCTGGATGGTTTTTCAGAGCGAGCGCGAGCCCGACAACCCGTTCTTTCAAATCTATTTGATGGATCGCGAGACGGGCGATACGCGACGCGTCTCGCCGGGCATCGGCAAGACGACTTGCGCGTGGATTCATCCTGACAACAAACACGTCCTCTTTGCGTCGACGCAGTTCGATCCCGACGCGCAGAAAAAGCAGCAGGACGAAATCGAGTTTCGCCTCTCGGGCAAGACCCGCCGCTATACCTGGGACTATGACGAGCACTATGAACTGGTCAGCTGCGATCTCGACACGGGCGATTACCAACGCCTCACCAACGCGCTGGGTTACGACGCGGAAGGTTCGTACTCGCCGGATGGCCAGTGGATTTGCTTCGCATCCAACCGCCGCGCCTACTCGGGCGACCTCAGCCCGGCCGAACAGAAACTGTTCGAGCACGATCCCGCTTCGGCCATCGACCTCTACATGATGAAAGCCGATGGCAGCGAAGTCCGCCGCCTGACCGACACGCCGGGCTACGACGGCGGTCCGTTCTTCTCGCCCGACGGCCGATCGATCTGCTGGCGGCGCTTCAGCGAAAACGGCGTGACGGCGGAAATCATGGTGATGGACGTCGATGGCAAGAATCAGCGGGCGCTGACGCACATGCATGCGATGAGCTGGGCGCCGTACTTCCATCCCAGCGGCGATTATCTGGTGTTCGCTACCAACAAGCACGGCTTCGACAATTTTGAAATCTACATGGTTGACGCTGCTGGCAAACGCGAGCCGGTCCGCGTCACCTATCGCAAAGGCTTCGACGGTTTGCCGGTCTTCACGCCGAACGGTGCATCGCTGGCCTGGACGAGCAACAACGGTTCCTCGCAGTCGCAGATCTTCGAAGCCAAGTGGAACGACGCTGCGGCTCGCGAGCTGCTCGGCCTGGGCGCTGCCGTAGCGGGCGATAAGCAGCCGAGCTCGACCGACAAGCTCGGCAGCGACACTTCGGCCGCTGCCCAAGCTTTGGCGGCAAGCGTGCCGGCGATCGAGCCGAGCGATATCGGCCGCCACGTCGACTACCTGTGCCGACCGGAGCTGGGCGGACGACTGACCGGCACCGAAGGCGAACGCAAGGCGACCGCTTATGTGGCCGCGTATCTCGAAAACCTTGGGCTCAGGCCGGCTGGCGAGAACGGAAGCTTTTTTGAGGAATTCGAATTCGTGTCAGGCGTAAAGCTCGGACCGAAGAACGCGCTGCGGGTGAATGACGAGGCGTTCCAGATCGATAAGGATTGGCGGCCGCTGTTCTTCTCCGAAGATGGCCATGTCGATCCGACCGAAGTCGTCTTCGCCGGCTATGGCATCGTCGCTCCCGAAGCGAAAGGCCAGCCCGCTTACGACAGCTACACGCATCTGGATGTCAAAGACAAATGGGTGCTCGCCTTTCGCTTCTTGCCTCAAGATGTCAGCGCCGAGCGACGTCAACATCTGTCGGCGTATAGCTTGCTGCGCTACAAGACGATGGTCGCTCGCGATCACGGCGCCAAAGGGCTGATCATCGTCAGCGGTCCGACCAGCGCCGTTCGGCAACAACTCGTGCCGCTGGCGATGGACGGCACGATGGGAACGACCAGCTTGCCGGTGATCAGCGTCACCGATCGGCTGGCCAGCCAGTGGCTCAAGCAGTCGGACAAGGATCTCGGCGGGCTGCAGAAGGAGCTCGACAAGGGCGATCCGGTGATGGGCTTTGGACTGGACGATGTGAAAGTGTCGGTCGATATCGACCTCGATCCGGTGACTAGCCGCGGCCGCAACGTGCTGGCCTTGTTGCCGGCCGGCAGCGCTGCCGCAAGCGGCAGTCAGAAGAAGAACGATCCGCATGCGCTGCCGCACGAGATGATTGTCGTCGGGGCGCACATCGATCACTTGGGCACCGGCGCCGAAGGGAGCTCGCTCGCCAAGGAGGATGAGCAAGGTCAAGTTCATCGCGGCGCCGACGACAACGCGTCGGGAGTCGCCGGCATGCTCGAGGTTGCGCAATATCTGTCGAGCGAAGTCAAAGCCGGGCGGCTGAAACCCAAACGCGATACGCTGCTTGCGGCTTGGAGCGGCGAAGAGCTGGGACTGCGCGGTTCGCAGGCCTTCTGCGACCACTTCGCCGAGCTCTATCCCGATCGAGCTGTCTTGCTCAAGCGGAATGCGCACGCAGCGCATGGGCATGGAGAGCACGCGCATGGAGCGCATGGCAACCATGGCGGCGAGCACGGAAAACACGGCGAGCATGGCGATGCGCACAAGAAGGATGAGAAGAAGTCGGACGGCGCCGACAACCAGAAGACGGATCAAAAGAAGAACGATCGAGATGCTGCGCAACCACAAGCACAAACGGATTCGGCGAAAGCTGATTCGAGCAGCGATCCGCACGCGGGACTTGCCGGTCCCCACGCCGGCCTTGAGCCGGAGGAGGACACGCTTTATCCGGCCGTAATGGCGTGCCTGAACATGGACATGATCGGCCGCTTGCGCGAGCAGCTCGTCCTGCAAGGGATCGGCTCGAGTCCCTACTGGCCCGGTGCGATCGAGCGTCGCAATGCGGTGACTGGACTTTCGCTGTCGCTGCAAGCCGACTGCAACTTGCCGACCGACGCGAGTTCGTTCTTCCGTCATGGCGTGCCGATTCTCTCCGCCTTTACCGGTTCGCACAGCGAATACCACACGCCGCGCGACACGCCCGAGCTGCTCAACTACGAAGGGGCTGCCGAAACGGCCAAGCTGATGGCACTGATTGCCCGCGATCTCTTGCAGAGCGATGAAGAGCTCGAGTTCACCGAGCAGCCGATCCAGAGGACGCAGGTGGCAAGCCTGCGAGCTTACCTGGGCACGATTCCGAACTACACCAAGGAGGTCAAAGGGGCCGCGCTCGATGGCGTGGCCAAGGGCGGGCCGGCTGAAGAAGGCGGGCTCAAAGGTGGCGACGTGATTGTCGAGCTGGCCGGTCGCAAGATCGAAAACATCTACGACTACACCTTCGCCATCGACGCGCTGAAGATCGGCGAGCCGGTGAAGGTGGTCGTCGACCGCAACGGCAAGCGAGTTGAGCTGAAAGTGACCCCGCGCTCGCGGCAGTAACTCCGCGCTTCTCCGCGCCTCCGCGGTAAAGTCGGGCTCAGCGGCACTTGATGGCGATGAAGCCGAGGGCGACCATCACGAACGAGAACAGACCCCACTGGGTGACGTCCATCGTGTTGAACATCCAGTTGAGATAGGCGAGCGCTTTTTCCAACAGGTGAGTGAACCACCAGACCATGGCAAAAATCCTCAGAGGAGAGAACAGCGAACCTCGGCGGGCACATGCAAGTCTAGGTTGCTACCGACCCCCGAGCCGGCCGCTGGGCCGGTTGCGGGCATGCGGGCGGGATTGGCTGGAAGAGTGGTGCCGATTGCGCGGGCTTTCGGAGAGTTGGCGGCGGAAAAGCAACGCGATTTCGTGGCCTATCGCCCCTTGCGGACCGAAACACTAGACGTATAATCCCATGCGTTGTGAGCGTTTAAGCGACGCGTCACCTCAGCCCAATGGTTGGGGCCGTAGCTCAATTGGTTAGAGCACCGGACTGTCGATCCGGAGGTTGCGGGTTCGAGCCCCGTCGGCCTCGCTGAAAAACGCAATGAAAAGCCCTTGGAAGACTTCAGTTTTCCGAGGGTTTTTTCGTTTCGCTGAGGAAGAGTTTTACCGCGGAGGGAGCAGAGAGCGCGGAGGAAGACAAGCACCAGTATGCCGGTCGGCGGCGCGGGATTCGCTATAATGGCGGGGAGCCGTGCTATGACCGAGTCTGTCCCTTATCGCGTGTCAAAGTGAGTTTACGGATGAGCAATTCGATTCAATCGCTGATCGCCTGCGGCACCAAGCTCTATCTCGATTCGGTCGATCCCGACTTGGTGAAGCAGAATATCGAGTGGGGAGCCGTCGGTGCGACGAGCAATCCGATCATCATCTCGGGGCTGATCGCCGGCGGGCGTTACGATGCCGAGCTGCGGCGCTTGTCGGCTACCGATGCGACGGACGAAGATATCGCTTGGCAACTGACCGATCACATCGTCCGCCAGGCTCAGCAGGCCTTTCATTCGATTTGGGAAAAGACGGTCGGCAACGCGGGCTGGGTGAGCTTCGAGCTCGATCCGCTGATCGAAGATCCCGAGCGCGACATGCCTCATGCCGAGCGCGTCGAGCGCTATGTCGAGCTGGGCAAGCAGTGGTCCGCGGGGCACGACAACCGCATGATCAAAGTACCGGCCACGCCTGCCGGCATCGAGGCGCTCGAAGCTCTGGCCGCGGCCGGCGTGACGCTCAACACGACGTTGATCTTCACGATGGACCAGTACGTCGCCGCTCGCGACAGCGTGTGGCGCGGAGCTCAGCGGCGCAAGTCGCTCGACAAGTTCAAGAGCGTCTACAGCATCTTCGTCTCGCGCGTCGACCAGTTCACGCGCTCGCAGCTTCCCAAGCTCTCACCGGCTGCCCAAGGTCAGCTGGGGATCGTCAACGCCAAGCGGATCTGGCAAGCCAACCAGACGTTCTGGAAAGACAAACACACGCCGCTTGAGCAAGAGATCATCTTCGCCAGCACGGGCACCAAGGACCCGAGCGATCCACCCTGGAAGTACGTCGAAGCGTTGGCCGGGAGTGACATCCAAACCAATCCCCCCGAAACCAACGATGCGGTTGCCAAGAGCGGCCGCGAGTTCACCCGCCGCGTCGACCAGATGCCGCCGCAGGCGGTGCTCGACGAGCTCGACAAGCTGGTCGACTCGGACGTGCTGCACGAGACGCTGATGCGCGAAGGCATCGACAAGTTTGCCGCTCCGCAGAAGAAGCTCATCGCCACCATCGCCCAGCGCCGCAAAGCCGTCGTCGGAGCCTAGTCGTTCTCGGCCGCGAGTGAGGTTAGTGGGCCCACTGTGGGACG
>JBQCEI010000097.1:0-19206 GCA_051960375.1 Aureliella sp.
ACGACCCTTGCGCCCCTTCCATCAGCAATCGCTTGCCGGCGTCCAGTTGGTCGAGCAAGTAGTTGGTCGTGTCACCGACGAGTGGACCGATCACTTTGGCCCAGCCTTGCGTTTGTGCAATGATTTCGTCGACGTTGAGCGCATGGCCGGCTTCGCTGCCGCCCATCCCGCTGAGCAAGGTTTGTTTCGCCTGAACGATTGCTGCAACGCGATCGGCCAAGTCGGGCTGGAGCAAGTCGGTGGCGCGGACGGCGAAGGTGCGGCCGACTTTATCGCGATAGCAGGGACCGATGCCGCGCAACGTCGTGCCGATGTTTTCGCCATGCACGACCAGAGCGTTGAGGACTTTGTCTTCGACGATGTGCCACGGCATGACCAGGTGCGAGCGTTCGCTGATCATCAGGTTGCGACGCGGCTGGATTCCGCGAGCTTCCAGCCCCTCGAGTTCGCGAATGAGCGTACCAGGCTCGATGACCACGCCGGGCGTGATCAGATTCATGACGTTCGGATGGAGGATGCCGCTGGGGAGGTGGTGCAGCTTGTAGACTTCCGAGCCGCAGACGACGGTGTGGCCGGCGTTGGCACCACCCTGATAACGGACCACACAATCATGCCGGGGGGCAAGTAGATCGACCAGTTTTCCTTTGGCTTCGTCACCCCACTGCAGACCGATCACACACGCTGCTGGCACCGGCGGAATTCCTCATCTGGAACGTTGCGAAAGCGCAGCGACGCTCCAGTGCGACACCGGGCTCGCTGACAAATCAATACGGGCTGGTCGGTCGGAATGCTGGCGAATTCAAACGCTGGCGAGTTCAAACCAAGCTGAGCAGTATCGGCCACCTGTCCCGAATCGTCAAGCGACCGCCGGCGGGGCGTGCCTCCCGGCAAAGAATTCGCCCGCATCGGAGTACTTAGCACCGATTCCTGCGGCAAAGGCTCTGTCACTATCCAAGTCGCCCACGACGACCCAGTCGCGCGGCGAGAGCTGATGTCGGTGCATCAACTGAACGGCCAACCCCGGCAAGGGCTTGCGACAGAAGCACCCGACCGGAAAGGCGGGGTGCGGGCAATACGCCACTTCGGCCACCGGCAGATCGAGCAGCTCGATCGTGCGAGCGAAGCAAGCCTCGGCGTCGGCCTGGCTCAGCTTGCCTGACGACACGCCGCTTTGGTTGGAGACGAAGAAGAGCTTATAGCCCGCATCGAGCCAACGCTCGAGGACCTCGCGGCATCCGGGCCGCAGTTCAATATCGTCCGGCTGGCGCGGATATCGTTCGCCGCTCTTGGTCGTGCGAATCGTTCCATCGACATCGAGCAGCAGCCCTCGCTGCGTAAAGTCCTGATCGAGCCGCCGCTCGAAAGCGATTTGATCGACCGCCGAAAAGCCTTCGTCGAGCGCCGGAGGTTCGAAAGATTGCAGCCAGTTCTGCAGAGCGATCGGCGGCGGGAGGTTGGGGTCGGACTTCATCGCTGCCTTCATCTCGTCAGGCCCGAGCAGGCGACCATAGCGCTGGAGCATGCGCTGTGCGACGTTGAACTGTGCTTCGTGTGCCGGCGTCGCCAGATAGCGACACCGCGCAGGCAACCCTTCCGCATGCGCCGCTCGGATGATCGCTTCGCGCGAGATGCGAGTGGGATACGTGTTGTCGAGCACGATGCGCTTGTGGCCCGAAGCCAGTTGCCTCCGCAGTTCGGCTGCGATGTCCTCGAGCGTGCCGCCGGCCAGATCGCGATTCAGCCTCAAATAGCCTGCGGCTGTGTACGCTTCGACCAGTCCCGACTTGCCAGCGCCCTGGATGCCCATGAGCACGACGACTTCGGGCAAGTCGCTCGGCCCTTGGTTTGGCGCGAGGGTCGGCAAGTCGTTCGGCTTGGGCTGAGGCGCGATCGCCCGCAGCGCCTCGTCGCTCGGCGCGAAGCTAAACTTCTTCTCAAGCGTTTCGAGATCACTGGCGTCCAGGGGAAGCGCGAGCGCTCGAAGCGACGAGCGCAGACTGGCTGACCGCCGAGCTCCCACCAGCGGAATCACATGCTCGCCAGCTCTGAGCAAAGCAGCCAGCGCGATCTCGTGCGGCGTCACGCCATGCCGCTCGGCCAGCGGCACCAAGGTGCGATTCTTGGCCAGCTTCTCGGACTTCGCGTAACCGCCGAGCGGACGATGCGCGAGGAAGGGAATCTTCAGTTGCCGCGTCATCTCGAGCATGCCCTGCGTAGCCGAAGCACGCGCGAGTACGCTCAGTTCGTTCTGCACCGTGGCGACATCGAAGTGGCGCTGCGCTTGCCGCAGCTCCGCCGGCCCGATGTTGCATAGACCCAGATGTTCGATCTTGCCGCTGCGCTGCAATTCCGCCAACGTAGCGAGCGTCTCTTCGAACGGGACGCGCGAATCTTTGACGTGGAGCTGGACGAGAAAGAGTCGCTCAGTCGCTAGCGCCTTCAAGCTGCCGTCGACGGCGCGGCGCAGATCTAGAGAACTGCCCGCCGGCACCCAGCGTCCCTTGGGCCTGGCCAGTCCGACTTTGGTCACAATCTTCACTTCTTCGCGCGGTCCCAACCATGACTTGACCGCTTCGGCAGCCAATCGTTCGCCGTAGTGCAAGTCTTTGTGATCCAGCCCGTAGGAGTCGGCCGTATCCAGGACGCGGACACCCGCATCGAGCGCTTCGTGAATCAGCCCGATCGCTTCTTCGAAGCTCGGCCGGTCCTCCGTCGATAACCGCAGCAAGCCCAAACCCAGCGGACAAGCCAGCCGCCCTAAGATGCCTGCCTCGCGCTCCATGAAAAGATCTCCGCGCTCTCCGCGCCTCTGCGGTAAAAAAAGAACTGCAAAAAAACGAACGCTACCGCATGTTTAACCGATGAGATTGGGACACGAACCGTTCTGCTCAAGCTGGCGAATGTTGAGCAAAGTGGTATGCGCGATTGCAGCCAGAGCCTCGCGGGTGAAGAACGCCTGGTGGCTGGTGACAATGACGTTTGGAAACGTCAGCAGCCGGGCCAGGACATCGTCAGCGATCAATTGCGCAGAGCGGTCTTCGAAGAAATAATCGACTTCCTCTTCGTATACGTCTAGTCCCAGCGCGCCGATGCGTCCCGATTTCAGGCCGTCGATCACCGCCTTGGTATCGACGACTGCGCCGCGGCTGGTGTTGATCAACATCACGCCTTCGCGCATGCGCTGGATCGACGCTTCGTTGATCAAGTAATGCGTTTGCGGAGTGAGCGGACAATGCAGCGTGATAATGTCCGAGTCGGCAAACAAGTCGTCGATTCCGACGTACTGCATTCCCAGCTCCATGCATTCGGGATTGGGCCGGACATCGTAGCCCAGAAGCCGACAGCCGAATCCCGCCATGATCCTGGTCACAGCCACGCCGATCTGCCCGGTGCCGACGATCCCGACGCTCCGCCCGTGCAGATCGAACCCGAGCAGTCCTTCGAGCGAAAAATTGCCTTCGCGGACGCGATTGAACGCGCGATGGATTTTGCGATTGAGCGTGAGCATCAGACCAACGGTGTACTCGGCAACCGCAAACGGCGAATACGCTGGCACGCGCACGACTTGCATCTGCAGGCGTTTGGCCGCCGAAAGATCCAGATTGTTAAATCCCGCCGACCGCATGGCGATGATACGCGTGCCATGGGCCTGAAGCTCCTCAAGCACTCTCGCCTCGAGAACGTCATTGACAAACGGGCAAACCGCAGGATAGCCGCGCGCCAAGCCACATGTCTCGAGCGTCAGCCGCGGCTCGAAGAAAGTCAGCTCGTGATGAAAGTCAGCGTTGGCTCGCTGAAAGAAGACGCGATCGTACGGTTTAGTGCTGAACAGTGCCAAACGCATAGAGTCCTGCCGAGTAACGTTGACTGAGCCATAGGTGGAACAGTCAGTATCGTAGCGAATCTCTCTGCTTTCGCGCAATAAACCTCATCGGCCGATTGGTTTTGAGCCTGCGAGAAAAGTTCGTGGTCCAACGTGGGACGGCAGTCCTCTGCCGTCAGCACCCGGCAAGCCGCTCTGCGCGCACCGCTTTACTTCTTAAGGCCGCGAAGCGGCTGAAGAGAAGACGAAGAGTGGACGGGCACAGTCTGCCGGCATGCCGGGTGCTGACGGCAGAGGACTGCCGTCCCACAGTTAGCTTGGCAGCCGTTTGCCTAGTCCCGCTACGGCGTCTCTTTGGAGGTGGGCTGTCCGCGAGGCGTGGTGCGCGGCGGCATCGGGCGGAACGGAAAGTCGATGCCGTGGAGGAGCCAGTCGGGAGCCTCAGCCGAGGTCTGGCTGCGAAGCTCTGTAAATTTCTCGCGCTGCGATTCGCTCAACTTCTTTTCGATGCGAGCGTCCATCTTGCGCTGATTTTCGCGGACCATCTTCTCAAACTGTTCCCGTCCCCCGCCCTGATCGAAGATGCGGCGGAAGCGATCGCGCGTTTCGTCCATCGTCTGTTCGCGGATCTCCTCGATTTCCTGTCGGATTTCCGAGGCCTCTTGGTCGCTCATGCCCATTTTGTGCTGAACCAGTTGATTGCTCAACGAGCGATAATTGCGAGCCTGAATGAAGAGGTAGATCAGCTCGCTTCGCTGTGATTCGGACAGCTGGTCGACGAGGAACTGCTGGAAGCGCTCGTTCTCTTGTTCCAGATGTTCGTTGAACTGTTTGGCGCGTGCAGCGGGATCGCCCGAAGCCTGTTTGCGGCTCTGCTCAGCCCGCTTTCCCATTTCGGACATGTAAGTGTCGAGCTTGTTTTTGAAGTCCTGGTCATCCAGTTGCAGCTCGCTGCGCACTTCGGGAATGTGCAGTAGCGGCAACAGTTCCAGCGGGCCGCCGGTGCGGCGGACCGCATCAAAGATGAAGCGACGTTCCATGTGTCCCGGAGGGCCAGCGTGCACACCGGGGCGATGCCCATCGCGACGGGCATCGGTGTCATTCTTTTTCTCGTCGCTGCCAGGCCGCTCGATTTGTTGACAAGTGTCCAGCTGAAGATTCCGCGACTCAGCCGTGTCGCGCCGCGCACTGCTGGCGGCCGGCTCTTCGATCTTGGCAAGCTTCGGCGCGTTGCCGACTCGCCCCGGCCGTTGACCGGGAGCCGAAGTGGCGGTTACGGCGACCCACAGGCCACAGCACAATCCGAGGCACGCCAACCACCTTGTCATTTTCAACCTCGAGCACCACAAAGCAAACACCGTGAAGATTCTCGTACCAGCGGCCGGAGAGAGGGGGCGAGGGAGAACGGTCCATCGGATCCGCTCAACCTCGCCCGTCAAAACTCAATTGGCTTCCCGCTCGGAGCCACTAGGGCGACGGCGGCAAGCGTGAGGAACTAGTTGTTGGAATCGCTATTGGGACGGCCGCCACGACGACCACCTTGACCACCGAATCCGCCCGGACCGCCGCGGAATCCGCCACCGGCGCGGAGGCTTTCCGGAAACTCGAACTTGGCGCCTTTAAGGTCTTCAAGCGCCTTCTTCTGCTGGTCGTTCATCGCCGAGCGCGCGGCTTCATCGGACTTCTTGCGCATTTCTTCAAATCGGGCTCGCATCTGTTCTGGATCGGGCTGTCCGCCTTGTCCGCGGGCTTGCTCGAAAGCATCCTGGCGTGCCTTGTTCACCGCCTCCTGGATCTTTTCGCGATCGGCTTCCGACAGGCCGATCTTCTTAGCCACTGGTTCGCTGGTGGCTGCCGAATCGCCGCGGAGCTGAACGTACAGGCCGAGCAGGCGATCGTAGCCCTCCGGCGGCAGGACCTCTTCGAGCAGCGCCTGCGCCTTTTCGTTGCTGGCCTTCATCCGGGTGGCCATCTCGTCGCGGGCCTTCTCGCGATCGGCATCCGAGGCGTCGCGTCCCAGGTTGCGGAAGAGCGATTGCATGGCATCGCGATTTTCCTGCTGCAGCTTTTCAACCGCTGCGTAGCTTTCGTCACTGAGCTTGACTTCCTTGCGGACTTCCGGGGCCGACAACAGACTGAGCAGCTCCGACGCGCCGCCAGCGGGGCCGCGTCCCATGCCGAAGCCGCCACCAGCTCCCCCTCGACGCCCCTGCTGCGCCACGGCCGGCGCCGCCATCAGACCTACAACGACCAACATCGCTCCTACGCGAATCACTCGCGACAACATGAGGCTCTCCTTGAAGAAGGATTCGACAAGACGGGAATGAGCGAAAAAGCCTCGACACCTCTACGGTGCAGAGGCTGCATCAGTTTATGTAACCGACTGGGGAGCCAAAAGTTCCGCAGGCTCGATTTTGGTATATTTATTTTTGACCCGAAGGACTTGCCGGAGGTCCTAAAACAGAACAAGAGGATTTGTTCGTGGAGGCTGAAAAACTCGCCGCAGCACCGACCGCGCCGCTAGCGCCGCAGAAACTGTTCGAACCCATCCAGTTCGTGCCGGGCGTAGGGCCGATGCGCGCCCCGCTGCTGCAGAAAATGGGGATCGAGCGAGCCCTGGATCTGCTGTTTTTCTTTCCGCGCACCTACGAAGAGACCGCCACGCTCCGAGCGGGCGATGAGCTGCGCGAAGACGAACGGGTCAGCGTGACCGGTTCGGTGCTCGAAATCGAGGAACGCGTCACCCAGTCGGGCAAACACATGCTCGGCGCCCTACTGGCCCTGGACGGCTCCCCCACGCGCGTGCGGCTGCTGTGGTTCAATCAGCCCTTTCGCAAACAAGATTTGCGGCATGGGCAAAGATTGCTGGCTACGGGGCGTCTGCGCTCAACCGTCATCAGCTGGGAGATGGTCCAGCCACAGATCGTCAAGCTGGCCGATGAGGAGGTGCCTGAAGAACAAAAGCCGTTGCCGATCTACTCGCTAACCGAAGGGCTGCAGCAGGCGGCGATGCGCAAGATTTTTCGCGCCGGTGTCAAGCGGCTCGTGCCGCTAGTCGAAGACGTCCTGCCGGAACCGATTCGCGAGCAGCTCGGGGTCTTGCCGATTCAAGACGCGCTGCTGCAGATGCACTGGCCCGACTCGCTCGAACTGTCCCAGCAGGCTCGCAAGCGTTTCGTCATGCAGGAATTGTTCACGTTGCAGCTGGCCGTCGGCCTGCAGCGAACGAGTCGCCAAAAAACGGCTCAGGCGCTCGCCTGCCCTGCCTCGTCCAAAGTGCACGCGCGTATTCTCAACCGCCTGGGATTCATTCTCACCAGCGATCAGACGCGCGCGATCGCCGATGTCAGCAGCGACATGCAGCGCACGCTGCCGATGAACCGATTGCTCCAGGGCGACGTCGGCAGCGGCAAGACAGTGGTCGCACAGTATGCGATGCTGCTGTGCGTTGCCAACGGATATCAAGCTGCGCTCATGGCTCCCACCGAAGTTCTGGCCCGGCAGCACAGCGTGTCGCTCGCGAAGAGCCTCGCCTCGAGCCGCGTGCGGCTGGGACTGCTGACCGGATCGATGCCCCGCGGCGAGCGCACGCGGTTGCTCGAACAGATTCGCGCCGGCGAAATCGACCTGGTCATCGGCACGCAGACGCTCCTCAGCGAAGCAGTCGAGTTTGCCAAGCTGGCGCTGGTGATCGTCGACGAGCAACACAAGTTTGGCGTCGAGCAGCGAGCCAAGATGCGACGCGATGGCTCGCAGCCGCACTATCTCGTCCTGAGCGCTACGCCCATCCCGCGCACGATCGCGATGACCGCCTTCGGCGACTTGGACGTCTCGATCATTCGCGACAAGCCACCGGGCCGTAGCGACGTCAAAACGTATCTAGGCGATCCCCAGACGCTCGCCAGCTGGTGGCAGTTCGTCGATGCCCAAATCGCTCAAGGTCGGCAAGCGTTCGTCATCGCCCCGCGCGTCCAGTCGGGTGACACCGAAGATGTTCTGGGAGCAACTGGAGTTGCCGCCGATCTGACGGCTGGCCGATTCGCACATCGCCGCGTCGGCCTGTTGCATGGCCAGCTCGATAGTCGCGAAAAAGAACAAGTCCTCACCGCGTTCTCCGGCGGCGATCTCGACCTGCTGGTCGCGACGACCGTCGTCGAAGTGGGCATTGACGTGCCCAATGCATCCGTGATGACGATCCTCGACGCTGATCGCCTGGGCCTTGCGCAGTTGCACCAACTGCGAGGTCGCGTCGGCCGCGGCCGGCACACCGGCTATGTGTGCGCATTCCCATCGCTCGGCTGCGACGCCCGCGACAACGAACGCTTGAAGGTTTTTGAAAAGACTTCCGACGGCTTCGAGCTTGCCGAACTCGACTTGAAACTCCGCGGACCGGGCGATTTGATCGGCACGCGGCAACACGGAGCGGCCGAGCTGCGCATTGCCGACTTGGCGCGCGACGCGGAACTGGTCGCCGTCGCGCAGCGCGTAGCTCGCGAAGTTCTGGACAGCGATCCCGAACTGGCCGCTCTTGAACTTCAGCGCGTGCGCAAACAAGTAATGCGCCGCCACGGCGACTGGCTCGGCGTGAGCGACGTCGGCTAGCCGACCGCGTCTCGGGCAGCGATAGAAGAGGCGAGCCCAACTGTGGGACGGCAGTCCCTTGCCGTCAAGCACCCGGCAAGCCGGCCAGCGCGCACCTACATCTTCTTCCCCTGGCTGCGAAGCAGCTGAAGAACAAGAGCTGGACGGGCAGAGTTGCGCGACTTGCCAGGTGACAATGTCTCGGGCCGCAATAGAAGAAACGAGCCCAACTGTGGGACGGCAGTCCCTTGCCGTCAAGCACCCGGCAAGCCGCCCAGCGCGCACCTACATCTTCTTCCCCTGGCTGCGAAGCAGCCCAAACAGAAGAAGAGCTAGACGGGCACATTCAGCCGACTTGCCGGGTGCTGACGGCAGAGGACTGCCGTCCCACGTTGGACCGCCAACCTTTTCCGCTGCGCGAAAACGCGTGGCCGATTAGCGGTCGGGCAAGGTATAGCCCGGTGCGGCTATCCAAGTCTGAAGGCAGCTGCCGTCTTGAGAGTTCCAGACGCGGATCTCGCCGCCGAGCGAGCCGCTGACGAGCCGATTCGACTCGGGATGCGGGCTGACGGCCGTGATCCAACTCGTATGGCCGTCTAGTTGCCGAGTCAGC
Source organism: Aureliella sp. (assembly GCA_051960375.1). Lineage (GTDB taxonomy): Bacteria > Planctomycetota > Planctomycetia > Pirellulales > Pirellulaceae > Aureliella. The sequence goes on from JBQCEI010000097.1 coordinate 9,018, forward strand.
TTACTCGACGCGAGATCGAGTTGCCGGACGGTGTGGTCCTGCAGTCCGAGCCAGATGCTCGTCCGATCGACGACGAGCCGATTGGCTGCCGCCGGCAGATCAACTTTGGCAGTCGCTTTTTGATCGTCGATCTTCCAGCGATGAACCTTCTTGTCCCCAGCCACCGTCGCCAGCTCTTTGTCCCCTTCTAGAAAACAGATGCCGACCACCGGCTCGCCGTGTCCGGAGTACGTCGCAATCAACTCGCCTGTTTCCGCATCGAAGACCTTAGCGGTTTTATCGCGACTGGCCGATGCGATTTGCTTGCCATCGTGGCTCCAGTCGATCGCCGTCACGCTGTCGGCATGGCTGGCCAGGCTGCGGACCAGATGCCAATCGCTGGCGTCGAACAAGCGCACAGTGCCGTCGGTGTTGGCCGTCGCCAGCAGCTTGCCTCCTGGCTGAAACCGCACTGCTTGCACTGCGTCCGATGCGCGACCGAAGCTAGCGACGATCTGTCCGCTTTCCCAATCGATCAAGCGCACCTCGCCGATGCGGCCCGGCGCGCCGCCGGCCACGGCAAGCTGTTGGCGATTCTCACTCCAGTCCAACGCATAAAGCCGCTCGGGCATGTTGGCAATGCGACGCTTCAGTTGACCGCTGGCCGCATCCCAAACGGTCAGTTCGTGGTAACCGCCGGCCACGATCTGTGTCGCGTCGGGAGAAAAGGCGACCGCGGTGATGGCCACCGGTGCTGTGTAGGCTTGTGGTGCTGCGGGATATTGTGGCGCCGGTACGATGTCGAAAAGAGCCGCTTGAGCATCTTCGCCGTCGAACTTACCACCTTCGTTCTGCCAGCGACGGATCAGCTCGATGGCCTCTGCTGGCAGCGGCTCGCGCTCGGCCGGCATACGCTCGCTGGCGTCCTCGGTTGTCAGCCGCCGCAGCAGTTCGCTCGCGTGCTCTCCGTCGGCCAGCAGCGGTTCAATGCCGGAGTCGCCTGCGTGGGACAGCTGAGCGAACGAATCGACGCGATACCCTCCCTCGGCTTTCTTCGGTCCATGGCACGACGTGCAGTGCTCGAGCAACAAAGGAGCGACCTCATTGCGGAAGCTAACCGGCTCGACCGCGTGTGTTGCAGGTTCAAGCCAGCACCCGGGCGAGATCGTAAGCGCGGCGGCTAACAAAGGCTGAAACAGTTTCATGGCGGGGATCTTAAGCGGGAAGCGTTGGGCCGGCATCGGTTGGAGCTTAGCAATCAGTGCTGGAACAGAAATTCGTCAGTGTTTAAAAGCGCCCAACAAATATCTTCGAAGGCCGCAGCTCGATCGCCCCGAACGGTCATCTGCTTCATCGCTAGTTCGAGCTCGGCAGGCGAGGGCGGACGGCATACCGACAGCAGATAGAGATCGGTGATGATCGCTTCGTCGGAGAGGCCCGAGGCCATGGCTTTGCGGAAGCGGTTTTGTTCGTTGCGAAGTTTTTGATGGATGAACGGTCCATTAAAGAACTCGATGGCCATTCCCAAATTCGACTCGCTCGTGCGCTCGCACGCGCAAACGGTCGATCGTTCGGGCTGGCCGAAGACTTTCAGGAAGTCGAGCTTCACGAGGTCGGGAGCTGGCAACTGCGTGGCTCGGGTCGCCTCAGGCAGGCTGCCAAGCGAATCGACGACACCGGTTACGTGATTGATCGCATCGAGCAACTGTTCGGCGCTCAGGAGCCGCGGCTCTTGATGTGAAAAGTACAGGACGTCCTCGGCGTTGTCGTCAGTCGTTCGATAACTCGCCTGATAGCTGCGACTGTTCACAATCGTGCGAATGATGTGCTTGCGATCGCAGCCGCTGGAAACGAATTGCTCAGTCAGCCAATCGAGCAGTTCGGAGTTTGAAGGGGGATTGGAATCGCGGAAGTCATCGATTGGATCGACGATGCCGCGAGCGAACAACTCGCCCCAAATGCGATTGACCTCGATGCGCGCCAGGTACGGGTTGTCGTGTCGGGTTAACCAATCGGCCAACGCACCGCGACGATCGACGTCGTTGGGAATGTCTTGCGGACCTTCGGCCGGCAGCCACGGCTTCATCACCTGCCCGGTGCGCGGCTGGACGACCTCGCCCGCGTCGCTGTACCAGACGAAGGTTTCGCCAGGGCGAGCCGTCTTCTTGCGCTGTACGCGATCAAAGAAAGCGCCCAGACCGTAATAGTTATCCTGCGTCCAGCGCTCGAACGGATGGTTGTGGCATTTGGCGCACTGCAGCCGTGCACCCAAGAACACTTGAGAGAACGTCTCCACACACTCGTGCATGTCGCCGGCCGTGCGATAGAAGTTGGCCGGCGGATTGGAGAGCGTGCTGCCGCTGGCGGCGACCAGCTGGCTCACGAACTGGTCGTAGGGCATGTTTTCCCGAATCGCGTTTTCGATCCAGCGATGATATTTGAAAATCCCATCATCGCCGATGCGCTTGCCGGTCAGCCGCAGCCAGTCGCCCCACTTGAGCGCCCAGAACTTGGCAAACTCCGGCTGATCGAGCAGCTTGTCGACCAGCTGAGCTCGCTTTTGAGGATCGGTGCTTGCTAGGAAAGCCTTCGTATCCTCGAGCTTCGGCAGCAAGCCGGTCAGGTCGAGCGAAACGCGGCGCAGGAATTCCGCGTCGGTGCACACTTCGGCGGGCGCATAGCTGAGCTGACGGAGCTTGGCATCGACCAGTCGGTCGATTTCATTCGCTTGCGGTCGATCGGGCCAGTGGAAGTCGGGCACATCCTCGACAAACATCAGCGGCAGCGTCTCGACGTGCTCGAGAAAGCGAACCAGGATGGCCGCTTCGCCACGTCGCGATCCCTTCACCAGTCCGCTTTCGCCGACCGTCGCGACGCTCTGGTTGGAACTCAAGTAGGCGACGTTTAAAGTAACGTCTCGAGCGGTCCCATCGGCGAAGTGAGCAATCACAGCCAGTTGCTGCCGATGATGCGGGGCTCGCAGCACGCGACGCTCTTTGGGATACACATCCAGCTTGACGACGCGCGGCGTCTGAGGCGGATCGACTCGGCCCCCTTCGGCGATCCAATCCCGAAGGATGCCGTAGGCCACGTTGTGTTTGCGCAACTGAACTCCACCGCCGTGAGCGACTTGCATCAGCGGCTTTTGCAGCAGCAGACTCCGTTCGGGCTCGAGCACGTTGATACGGCGGCCAAACTCCTCTTGGGTCAGTGTGAGCGCATCGAGCTGCGGGTCGAAGGCCCGCAGCGACAAGCGAAAGCCCCCTTTGCCGCTGGGCGAGCCATGGCATGCGCCCGAGTTGCATCCCTGCGTGGAAAGGGCCACCAGGACCTCGCTTTCAAAGGCTACCGGACGCTTGACATTGGTCCCGTTGGCTTGGACGGGAACGCGCTGGCGTTGTTCGCCCAGCCGCACTTCGAGCTCCGTTGCGCCGTCGCTCTTGGGTGTAACGCGAGCGTCGCTGACTGCGGCGATTTCGGGATCGAGGACCGTCAGCTCGCACTGGTTGGTGACATCGTAAACATTGTTGTGCGCGTCCCAGGCCGTCACGACGACTTGGGACTGGGAGCGCGAATCGGTCAACGTTACCTGCGGCGGAAACACTTCGATCTTGACGTACGCCGGCGTTGAGGCGGCCGGCGAGCCCCTCTCTTCATCGGCGGCTCGGGCTCGCTGTGAGCTCAGCAGCAGTAAGCTCGCGCACAGCGTTGCCAACAGTGCGGCTCGCGTTGCCAACAGTGCGAGCTTACGCGACGGTTGACGGGTCAACATCCAAGTTACCGCGGTCGTTGAGTAGAGCAGCATGATGGTTCGCGTTGGAAGGAAGGGAGTGGCGCGGGAGGGTGGTAAGGCGGCCTCAAAGCGGACTTTGTTCGCGCAGCGCGACTGACAGAGAGCCGCGCAAATGAAATCGCCAGGGGCAATGGCCAATGTGTAGCAATGGAGGTGGGAATGCGCAGGCGCGGAAGCCGATTCGGAGAGACCCTTTCAAGATAGCGAATCGACAGCGACAAAGCGAGTATAATCCTGCCCCAGCCAAGGCCCGACCAACGTTAGGCAAATGCTCACGAGTTGCCAACGCTCGGCCTATACCGCACCGCTTTCCGTAGCCCGCTAAGCTTTCCGGAGAACCCGAATGATCGATCGCTCTGTTATTGAAGAATATGTCCGAGGTGGCCAGCGGATGCGTGCCGCGTTTGAGGAACTGACGCGCGACGACCTGTTGGCCTATCCCATACCGGGCACTTGGTCGTTGCAACAAATCGCTATTCATTTGCTGGACAGCGACCTGGTCGGTAGCGACCGCATGAAGCGCGTCGCCGCAATGGATAAGCCGCTATTGATCGGTTTCGACGAAACCGCCTTCAGTCGATTGCCGGGCACCGAACAACTCGACGTACATCAAGCCTGCGAGATGTTTGCGATCAATCGCCAGATGACGGCGACGATCCTCGGAGCTCTGCCCGAGGAAAGCTTTCAGCGTTTCGGCATTCATAATGAAGCCGGCAAGGTGACTCTGGCCGAACTGATCCAGAAGAACATTGCTCACCTAGAAGGGCATTTGGCGTTCGTGGTCAACAAGCGCAAGCTGCTCGGAAAGCCGCTGAGCGAGTAACGGTTCGACCTTCGGGTCGCGGACGGTTTCACGCGGCGCCTCAGTCACAACGCTGCCCACCGCCGAGAAGCGTGCTAGAGAAACTGCCACTTCAGTAAACGGCGAGTTTAGAAAGAGCTGCGAGCCGGAGAGGTGGAAAACTGAAGAAGGAGCAAACGCGGAAGGCAGAGGGAGCATCAAACGCAAGAAGGTACGCCTCGGTGAGCGTACCTTCTTGATTCTTTTGATTGTCGCTGGCTTACCAGTCACCGCTTGCTTACTGGGGCGTAGCGATGGTGAAGCCATTATCATTGGACGCTGCAGCCGCGATACCGGCTGCCAAGCCCGCGATCCCGAGCAAACCGCCGAGGCCGCCCATGCCACCGCCACCGCCTCCGCCGCCACCGCCGAAACCACCTCCGCCAAAGCCGCCGGGACCGACGAAACCGCCGCCAGCCACTGGAGCCAATGCCCCTTCCCCTTCAGGAGGCAGAACGAATTCCGGCTCGCCGGCCATCCAATCGATCGGAGCGACCATTTCGACATTGAGCGCGTTAGGCGGACCGACTTGGTTCACCACGGCGCTTACCAGTCGTGTTTCTGACTTGGCATTCAAGGCCACACCAGGCGTCGCGACCGCTTTGAAGGCCCCTGCTGCTACGCCGTCTTTGCCGGCGATAATGAAGTCGTAGTTTCCGGGAGCCAAGCCTGGAACCTGGAAGTCACCCCGAGCGTTCGTGGCAACGTGCCCGGCGACTTGACCGCCGCGGAGGATGTGCACCACGTTGCCGCTCAGATCGCCACCCCGGCGCCCGTTGGGACGCGAGATGTGTCCGAGCAGAACTCCCTGTTCGGTCAACTGCACGGTCACGCCGTCATTGAAGCGACGCGAATCGCCGTACGGATCGAACTCCAGATCGGGATAGTACCCGGGCACGATATCGCCAGGAACCAGGTGTGAGCGAAAGATCTCGCCAACGCTCGGCCCGGCCATCGAGGTGCCGACAATCGCGAACTCAGAGTCGAGCCGCGGGGAGGCGCCGTTGGGCAGGACGTGCAAGGCGAAGGCGGCGACCGTATTGGGTCCCTTGGCGACCAGCGCGTAGGTGCCGATGCCCAGATTATTGAAGGTGAAGCTTCCATCGGGTTCGGTCACGGCCGACTGAACCACCACGCCGTTGCGTCCCAGGTTGATCGTCACGCCGGCCAAGCCGCGCTGTTCACCGTTGGGGGCCAACACGGTGTAGACGCCGTGGATTCGGTCTTCATCGTCCAGGACGACCCACTCTTTTTCCAGCAGCGGATTGAGAAACTCCGAAGCGTCGGCCTGCAGAGTCGACGGCAGCTCCGAGCCACCTTGCAGCTGGACAGGAGCCTGCGACGCGACCGCTTCGGCCGGTTGCGCTTGCAGGGCTTGCTCGGTGGGCAATGCCGTCACCTGCGCGCACACGGGAACAGCGCTCATCGCAAGCGCGGTCAGAAATACCATAAAGGACAAGCGCCGCTTCATTATTAACCTCATGCGTAGTGAACTCTCGCCACGTCGTCGCCACAGTAAAACTGGGAGACATGGGCTGACGGTAGTGTAAGCACAGCTTTTGCTACCGTCAATTATCAATATGACAAAAGTTCCAATTCTAAGGGGCTGCTATTTCTAGGCGGTTGCTGCTGGCTGGCCCATCGGCCGGCCAGCCGCAGCCGGGCGGCTATGGGCGGGCGGGCCGACGCTGGCGGAACAGATCGGAGACCGTGCCCTGGCTCTCGGGAGTGAGCCCGTTGGAGCGCGGCTCGAAGTCGGAGGCTCGGGTCTTATCTCCCAGCGGAATGGTACGTGTGTCGTTCTTCGACTTCAAAAATCCCATCAGGCGGTTCATGCTCATCTGCGGAATGCCGTACGACTTGGCTTCGCCGATGAACTTCGCATAAGCAGCAGCTTTGTCTTGCTGCTCTTTGGTTGCATTTTCACCAACTGCAACGTCCGTGCCGATGACCACCGCGTAGGTGTTCACATCCATGCCGGGACCCTGGACCGTCTTGTTGGGCAGCATTTCTGCGTCAACCTTGCCGCCCGAGCGTTCGATGATCGACTTGATCATGTCGCGGTCGTCGCGGCCATCGCCGTTGATGTCCATCAAGCCGACCAGAGCGAAACCAACGGTGCGGCCTTTGCGCCAAGCGGGAGAGTAGACCAAATCGCCCGGCAGGACCGGATCGGTGTAATTTGGACTCGTCACACGAGCCATCGCCATGTGCGGCTCGATGACCTTCTCGACGACCATCTCAGCCTTGATCTTGGCATCGGCCACGTTCTGGGTCGATTCGTCGAGCACGGCAAAGCTCACTCCCTCGCGCAGTCCGTCGTCGGAGCCGACGTTGATCCACACCAAGCGGCTCCCCTGAGCGACGTTGATCACTTCGCCGGCCGGTTCTTCGAAGTCGTCCTTCAACAGCAGCTTGATCCGCTCTTTCTGCGTATCGATCGTCTCGGCCTGCTTCTTGTTCTCGGCGGCCAGCTGGTTGACCTGCGCCTGAAGCTGACCGTTCTTGGCCTCCAGATCCTGCTTAAACTTGGTGACCTGAGCTTGGATTTGGTCCTTCTCGGCGTTCAGCTTGGCGATTTGCTGCTTGTGCTGCTCGTTGGCCTGCCTCAGTTCGGTGACCGCCTCTTCTTTTTCCTTGACCGCTTGCTCGCGAGCTGCCATCTCGCGCTGCGTGATCTCAGCCTTTTCGCGGGTCAGTTTCTGCTCGACCTGACGAGCGCTGTCGATCTGCTTGTTGCGCTCGCGAATCGTCTCGAGCAGAAAGATCGGGAACTGGGGGTAATCCTTCTTTTCAACGTTGGGATCGAAAACGGCCATGTCGGTGACATAGTTCTTTTCGATCTCACCCAGTTCGGGATCATCCTTGAGCGAGTCCCGCATGTAGTTGATTTCTTCGGCCGTGTAGGTGCCGTATCCGAGCATGGACTTCAGGCGGTTGACGCGCATGGTCCACTTGCTGTTTTCATCCTGAACCGTCTTCATCTGGCTGGCCATTTCGGCATTCCGCTTGGAGAGATCGGCGTAGCTTCTCCAAAGCAGAAAGACGCCGATCAGCAGGCCGAGCGATATGATCGACGTCGTGATAACATATGCCTGCCAGGCAAAGAGATTCCGATCCCGAGCTGCCATAGTTGAGCGTGCCGTAGATAAGGTGTATGGGGGGAAGTGGCGAGAAGACTCCTCAATGAACTGAGTCTATATGCTACTGTGTGGACCGTCAAATTTTTCGCCGCCAATTCAGCCTTCCTCGAGCGCCCGCGCCCTGTACCGGAAGGTGCTCAGGCATAAGGATTTAGGATACCGCCGAGCGGGCCCTTGCCCCGCCGCCGCGGACCCGAGAACCTCCGAGCCGCGCCCGGCAGCGGCCACTCTCGCGCTACATTAGGAACGACGATGTCCGAACACCAACCGATGCTCGACGGATTCGAGCCCGACCCGACTCCTCGCCGAACCACCAAAGGAAGAAAAACAGCCCGCACGAGGAGCGACACGACGGCTAAGGCGGGTCAGGGTTCGACCGAGCCTTCTGCTGCGCCGCCGGGAAGCTCGCTCGCAGGCGATCTAGTGCCGTCGATCGAACCGGCCAAGGCTGAGCCTGCCCCAGTGCCGGAGGAGTCACGCACAGTCGACTGTCCACCCGCTGGCGAGCGAGCGGCGACGCCCGACTCAATCCCCGATCCGAAGCCTGCTTCCGCCCCTCCCTCGGCTGCCGGTTCTCCACCGACAGCGACACTTGGTCGTAGCGTTGCTGGCGGGTCAAGTGACACCTGGCCGGCGCCGGCTTACTCGCCTCCGCCGGGCGTGCGGCCCGATCTCCGCGGGCAGACCGTGGTGGTGATCGATTCGCACTCGCTGATCTATCAGCTCTTTCACGCAATGGCGCCGATGAGTTCGCCGGCGGGCTTTCCAGTATCGACGATCTACGGATTCCTGCGCGATGTGGCGGATTTGCGACAGCGACTGCAACCGGCGTTCATGTGGTGCGCGTTCGACCGGTCCGAGGCCACTTTCCGCAGCGAGCTCTACGTCGAATACAAGGCGCATCGCGAGCCGATGCCCGATGAGCTGCGTTTGCAGATACCACATATCCACCGTGCGCTGGAGGCCCTTGGCGTCGGCTTGGTGGCCGTCCCGGGTTACGAAGCTGACGACGTGCTGGCGACGCTCGCCACGATGGTGGCCGCCGACGGGGGCCGCTGCGTGCTGGTCACCAGCGACAAAGATTGCCGTCAGCTGCTAAACGATCACGTCCTGCTGTACAACATTCGCAAAGACGAGCTGTATGGCCCGGAGGAGCTCAAGGCGAGCTGGGGCATTCGTCCCGACCAGGTCGTCGATTTCCAAGCCCTCGTCGGTGACTCGGTCGACAACATCCCCGGCGTGCCGCTGGTCGGTCCCAAATTGGCCGAACAGCTGCTCAACCGCTTCGGCACGCTCGAGGACGTGCTGGCCAACGCCGACAAGGTCAGCGGCCAAAAGCGTGCCGAGAATTTGCGAGTCTATCGCGACCAGGCTCTATTGTCGCGCGAACTGGTCCGCCTCCGAACCGACGTGCCGCTGGAGCTCGATTGGTCGCAGGCTAATTTCAGCCGCAAAGACGTCGCCGCCCTCGACGAGATCTTTAAAGAGCTCGGCCTCCGCCGGCTCTCCGAGCGCTTGCTCGGCAAAGATCCCGTTCCCGAAGTCGAGCCGCCGCTCTGGGAGACGCATTACCGCTGCATCACCACCAGTGAACAGCTCAAGGAACTGATCGAGCACTTGCGCTCGGCGAGCGTCATCGCATTCGACACCGAAACGACTTCCACCAACCCACGCGACGCCGAGCCGGTCGGCTATTCGTTTGCCTGGGGAGAGGGCGAGGCGGCATACATTCCGGTGCGAGCTCCTGCGCACGAGGCCATCTTGCCGCTGGCCGAGGTCAACGCAGCCATCGCACCCATCATGGCCGATCCGCTGATCCGCAAGGTCGGACAAAACTTGAAGTTCGACATGGTCGTGCTCCGCGGTCAGGGGATCGAAGTGGCCGGCCTGTTGTGCGATACGATGGTCGCCGACTATCTGCTCGATCCCGGCCAGCGCAATCACAGCCTCGACGAACTGGCCAAGCGACGCCTGAAGCACGAGACGATTCCGATCACGCAATTGATCGGCACCGGCAAATCGCAGCGCTGCATGGACGAAGTCGAGTTGCCGCTGATCACGCAGTACGCCAGCGAAGACGCCGACGTGCCGTGGCGTCTGACCGAGCCGCTGCTGGCCGAGCTGCAGGCGACGGGGCTCAAGGAACTGTTCGATCAAGTGGAGATGCCGTTGGTCGAAGTCCTGGCCGATATGGAATTCAACGGCATTCGCGTCGAGCCTGAAAAACTGACCGCGATGAGCGAGCGTTTTGTCGCCCGCATCGCCGAGCTGCGCAGCGACATCGTGCGCCTGGCCGGTCAGGAGTTCAATCCCGATTCGCCCAAGCAACTGGCAAGCATCCTGTTCGAAAAGCTCGGCTTGCCGATCATCAAGCGCACCGCCACCGGCGCGAGCACCGACGTGGAAGTGCTGCAGGAGCTGTCCGACCATGAA
>JBQCEI010000098.1:0-2145 GCA_051960375.1 Aureliella sp.
CCGTCCTTCGGCGTCGTAGCGATAACCCGAACTACCGATCGCCGTGGAAGCATCCGGCGATGCGTAGCGCGTGAGCGACGCGAGCTGGCCGCGCGCATCGTATCCAAACTCGGCCCGCGCAGCAGCGACTTCGCCACCCGACCACGTACGCGAAACGAGCAAGTTGCGGGCATCGTACGTGCTGCTTACTGTGACCCCCGAGTTGTCGGCCAGGCTGGTGCGATTGCCCGCCGCGTCATAGCCGGCGATCAGCGTCACTTGGGGAGCGTTCGGAGTGCCGCGATTGTCGACCGACGAGGGCCGATTGAGCGCGTCGTAAGTGAGAGCATAGTGGCTGTACGCATCGCCGGCGGAAAGCAAATTGCCGACTGCGTCATAGCGATAGTTCACGGTGTTGACCGCGTCTCCACTTTGGCTGAGCCACTGTTCGCCGAGCACGCGGTCGAGCGGATCGTAGCTGAACTCGGTCTTGAGGCCGTTGCGGTCGACCGTCTCAACCACGTTGCCAACTGAATCGTAACGCCGCGATGACTCGGCACGCAGTGGATCGGTGCTGCCGATGTAGCGTTCGAGCGCATCGTAGGCAAACGTCGTCACGTTTCCGAGCGGATCACGCACCGAGAGCAAGTTGCCGACCGCGTCGTAGCTCCTATGTGTAACGCCGCCCAGCGGATCGGTCTTCGACGTCTGCCGGTTGAGCGAATCGTACGTGTAGGTGGTTTCGCGCCCGAGCACGTCGACGGAAGAGACGAGGTTGCCCGCGAGATCATAGGTGACGCGCTGGACGCCGCCGAGCGGATCGGTTGTCGCCACCGGCCGCCCCACGGCATCGTACTCGATCGATGACACCGCGTCGCTGGCATCGGTCACGCCGACCAGATGCCCGAGCGCGTCGTAAGCGATTACGCTAGTCGCGCCGCTGGCATCCGTCACACGCACAGGTCGATTGAGCGCGTCGTATTCGACTTGTGTCTTGCTGCCTCGCTCGTCGATCGATTCGATCTGGTTGCCCGCGGCATCGTAGACAAACTGCTGAGTTCCACCGAGCGGATCAGCTTTACTGGTCAGTCGGTTGACCGCGTCATACGTATAAGTGCGGACGCGGCCGAGCGCATCTTGCTCGCTGAGCAAACGACCATCCCAGGCGTATGCGAGCGACGTTTCGCCGCCAAGTGCATCGATGATGCGCGTCGGCCGCTGGACGTTGTTGTATTCGAACGAAGTTGTGCGTCCGAGGGCATCGGTCTGGCTGGTCAGATTGCCCATCGCATCGTACGTCTGCTCGGTGCGCCCGCCCACGGGATCGACCGTGGCCACGACGTAACCCAGCGCATCGTACACGGTCGCCCAGCGATGGCCGCTTGGGTTGGTGAAGGCAGTCTGGTGACCGACCGCATCATACTCGTACGTCGTCACGCCGCCTTGAGGATCGATTTCCGTTTCTAGGCGGCCGTCGACGCGGTAGGTGTAGCGCGTGCGATTGCCGTTCGGATCGACCATCGCCGTTCGCCGCCCGTTCGGATCGTATTCCAGCACGGTCACGCCGCCATCGGGCTGGATGATTTGCAGCGGCCGGAACTCCGCGTCGAGCACGTATCGCGTCTCGTTGCCCAGCGCGTCGACGACGCGCTCGATCCCGCGACCTCGATAATCAATATGCGTCACCTGGCCGAGCGGATCGGTGATGCTGACGGGCCGCTCTTGCGCATCGTACGTGTAAGTCGTGCGCCGACCGAGCTCGTCGACGTAGGCTTCAATGTGCCCATGCGCGTTGTACTCGATTTGGACCGAGCTGCCATCGCGCTCGGTGATCCGTACCGGAAACGGCTGGTTGCCGTACTCGTAGCGCCGCACGCGGCCGTCGACGTCGGTTACCGAGAGCAGTCGTCCGGAGCTGTCGTACGTGAGCTGTGAGTCGCCGCCGCCGGGCTGAACCGCGCGGATGATGTCCTTGCCGCGGCCATCTCCATCGTCCGAGTAATAGTAAAAGTATTCGCCGCCGCGGGCGTCTTGCTGATAGACGACATTGTTCGCTTTGTCGTACGCAAAGCTGGTCGCGTTGCCCAGCGCATCGGTTACCGAAGTCGTATTGCCGTGAGCGTCGTAAGTAAACGATGTGGCAAAGCCCATTTCGTCGACGATGCG